>JADGQH010000160.1 GCA_017881985.1 Chloroflexota bacterium
GCCGGCGCGGACACCGCCGTCTCGATCAGCGGAACCGATGTTGATCAGGCCCGCCGATGAACACCCGGCAGCCGAGCACGGGATCGACGGCGAAACCGGCGTTCGCCGTCGGCTCGAGCGTGGCGGGCCGGGCTTCCATTCGTGGAGGTGACGACGATCAGGCAGGCTGATCAGCCTCCGAGCGCACCTGCGCGGTCCCCGCGACGCGCTCGGTTCCGTACCCGAACAGCGTTCGCAAGGCCCGGGGGAGCAGCTCCGGGTCCACGGCCCCAGGTTCCAGGTAGTACTGGAGGAGGATCCCGGTTCCGATCGCGCTCACCAGCGTGGCGAGCTCCGATCCATCGAAGTCGCTGCGCACGCCGTCGGCCGCCAGCCCGCCTTCGATGACGGGAGCCAGCGACGCGCGCATCGAGCGGTAGCCCTCGGCGAGCTCCGCTCGGAGCGCCGGATCGCGCATCGCGGCGAGCCAGAACTCGACGGTCAGGAGGTCGTAGGAGGCCTCGTTCGCCGCCTGGTCGGCGAGCAGCCCGCCCATCAGGTCGATGAAGTCGCCCAGCGACCGTTCGCGGAGCAGCGCCTCGGACACGGCCGCGCGCCCGCCCTGCGTCCGCTCCATGACCGCGCGGAAGAGGTCCGCCTTCGTCGCGAAGTTCGAATAGACGGCCCCCTTCGTGTACCCCGCCGCGTCGGCGACGGCCTCCAGCGAGGCCCCGAAGTAGCCGAGCCGGTTGAAGACCTCAACTGCGGCGTCGATGAGGCGATCGCGCGTCTGGTTCCGGCGTTCGTCCCGGCTGAGCCGATGCGCCGGTGCCTGCACCTGGTCCATGTCGAGGATCATACCACGTGGTATCCCGGTTCCGCGGGGTATGGTAATACCCAACGGTATTGTGATACTGTTCGGTACCTGAACGACGGGACCCCGGGCCGGGGACGCGATGAAAGGGACGCAGATGCTGCTCGAGATCGACGGCCTCGCCAAGGCCTACCGGAAGGGGGCCCGCGCGAACGACGGGATCTCGCTCTCCGTGGAGGCGGGCGAGGTCTACGGGCTCCTCGGCCACAACGGCGCCGGGAAGACGACCCTCGTCAACCAGGTCATCGGGCTCCTGCGGCCGGATGCTGGCCGGATCCTGATCGGTGGCCGCGACGTCGTGGCCGACCCCGGCTACGCCCGCCGCGCCTGCTCCATCCAGCCGCAGGCGACGCTGCCGATCGACGGCCTGACGCCGCGGCAGGCGATCGAGCTGGTGGGCCGGATCCGCGGCTCCTCGGCGGTCGACGTGCGGGCCAGCCGCGCCCGGCTCGTCGACGGGCTCGACATCGGCGAGTGGCTGGACCAGGACGGCCGGCGCCTCTCGGGGGGCGTGAAGCGACTCGTCTCGTTTGCCATGGCCGCGGTGGCCCCGGGCGGTCTCGTCATCCTCGACGAGCCGACCAACGATGTCGACCCGGTGCGGCGGCGCCTCCTCTGGGCCCAGGTGCGGGCCCTCGGCGACGAGGGCGCCGCCGTCCTCCTCGTCACGCACAACGTCGTGGAAGCGGAGCGGTCAGTGGACCGGCTCGCGATCCTCGACCACGGCCGGGTGATCGTGGAGGGGTCGCCGGCGCAGCTCAAGGAGCGCGTGGCCGACGACCTCCGCCTTGAGCTGGTCCTCGAACCCGGGGCCGAGCCGCCGACGCCCGCACCGTTCGTGCTGCACACGGTCGCGACGGGCCAGCGGATCCTCGCCACGGTCCCGTCCACGGCCGCCGCAGCGGCCGTCGGGTGGGCCGACGCCCTCAAGCGAGCCGGCCGTGTCGAGGAGTTCTCGCTCGCTCCGGCGACCCTCGAGGACGTCTACGTCGAGCTCGTTGGGCGGGCGGACGCGCTGCAGAACGGGAACGGCGGTCAGGGCGCTGCCGGACTGGGCGGGGCGCCGAACGCTCGCCGAAACAGGGAGGAGTCCGCACATGTCGGCGCTGCGTAGCTACGCCTTGCTGGTCCGCTGGACCGGCCTTCGCCAGAAGACCTTCCTGCCCTACGCGGTGATCATCCAGGGCCTCTTCTCGCTGGGGATCGTGATCGGCTACCCGCTTCTCTTCCCCCAGATCGACGCCCGGACGATCCTCTTCATCGCGACCGCCGCGCCGTCGATCACGCTCATCACGATGGGCCTCGTCGCTGTGCCCCAGCAGGTCGCGGCCGCACGGACCGAGGGCACGCTCGACTACATGCGCTCGCTGCCGATCCCGCGGGTCGTCTATCTCCTCGCGGACCTGACCGTGCAGCTCCTGATCGTGCTCCCGGGGGTGGTGTTCGGGGTCGTCGTGGCGACGTGGCGCTTCAACCTGCCCATCGAGGTCTCGCCCTGGGTGGTGCCCGCCGTGGTCCTCGTCGTGCTGACGGCTACCTCCGCGGGCTACGCGATGGCGTCGCTCCTGCCGCCGCTCATCGCCAACCTCATGAGCCAGGTGCTGGTCGTCCTCGTCTTCATGTTCAGCCCGCTCCAGTTCCCGGCCGACCGCCTGCCCGACTGGCTCGCGGCGATCCACCGCGTCCTCCCGATCCAGGCGATGGGCGAGGTCATGCGCGGGACGCTCGCGCCGGCCGAGTTCCCCGTCTCCGCCGGCTCGTTCGTGCTCCTCGGGGCGTGGTGTGCGATCGCGTTCGGGATCAGCTGGCGGGTGCTCGCCCGCCGCCGCTGAGCGGGCTGGCGGTCCAGACGGGCCGTCGCGAGCGGCCCCGCTCCCCTACCTCGCGGGCACGGCCAGCCAGGTGGGCAGCTCGCGGGCAAGCGTCGCGAGCGGGAGCGAGCCGTGGCCGAGGACCTCGTCGTGGAACGCGCGGACGTCGAACGCGGATCCATCGCGGGCCGTCAGCTCGCGGCGCAGGCGCTCGATCTCGCGCTGGCCGATCTTGTACGTGAGGGCCTGGCCGGGCCAGGTGATGTAGCGGTCGGTCTCGATCGAGGCGTCGGTCTCGGTCAGGCCGGCATCCAGCAGCGTCCGGACGCCCCACTCGCGATCCTTGCGCAGCGCGTGGATGCCGGTGTCAACGATCAGGCGGGCCGCTCGCCATGCCTGCGCGGTCAGCATCCCGAACCGTTCGGCTTCGTTCCGGAACAGCCCCATCTCGTCGGCGAGCCGCTCCGAGTAGAGCCCCCAGCCCTCGGCGTACGCCCCGCCAACGAGCCGCGAGCCGAGGCGGCGGAAGGCCGGCAGGTCCGGGTGCTCCATCTCGAGCGCGATCTGGAAATGGTGGCCGGGCACGGCCTCGTGGTAGGTCGTCGTGCCGAGGCTCGAGAAGTAGCGATGCGGGAGGTCGTACGTGTTCACGTAGTAGATCCCCGGCCGCGAGCCGTCGATCGCCGGCTGGTAGTAGTACGCGAACGGCGCGTCCTTCTCCATGAACGCGTCGACCGGCCGGACGTCGCAGGTCGCGACCGGGAGGCGGCCGAACCAGGCCGGCGCTGCGGCGAGCGCTCGCTCGATGTCCTCGCGCGCCCGCGCAACGAGCGCGTCGCTGTTCGCGGCGACGTTCGATGCATCGTCCTGGAGGTGGCGGCGGTAGGCGTCGATGTCGCTCCCGAAGCCGGCCCGGCTCGCGATCGTCCGACGCTCCGCGTCGATCTCCGCGAGCTCGTCGAGGCCGACCTGGTGGACATCGGCCGGGTCGAGGTCGAGGGTGGTCCACGCCCGCATCGCCAGCCGGTACAGCCCATCGCCATTCGGGGCGGACCACAGGCCGGGGTCATCGCGGGCCGCGGCGAGGTAGTCGCCGCCGAGCGCCTCCAGGTACCGCGCAAGGGCGGGCCGGACGTGCGTCTCGACGGCGGCTGCGAGGCGTTCGCGCCCGCGCGCGTCGCCATCAGCGAGCTGGGCCGACTCCACGATCGGCGACTCCGCAGCAGGGATCGCGAGGAGGCGCCCCGTCTGGGCGATCGTGCGGTCGACCGCGATCCGCGGCGCCGTGAGCCCCGTGGCGCGACCCTCGGCAAGCAGGGCCACGTAGGCGTCCATGAACGGCCCGTATGCCTCCAGGCGAGCGACCAGCCGCTCGAGCCGCTCGGGCGTGTCGGCGCGCTGGAACTGGACCATCTGGGGCAGGAGCGTCTGCGGTCCGCCCATCTGGTCGACCGCGGCAAGCAGGTCCATCCGGGCGTCTGCCTGCTCGATTCCCAACCGGCAGACGACCTCCAGCATGTCGCGGGTGATGCGCTCCTCCACCGGGAGGCCGTCGGTCCGGGTCGCGGCGATCTCTGCGAGCGTCCGCTCGCGGAGCGCACGTGCCGCCGCCCGGCCGGCCGGGCCGGGATCGTCCAGCAGGTCGTCGTAGCGCTCGTCCCCGTAAACCGTGGCAGTCGTCGGCGACTCGCGCAGCATGCCTTCCCAGAAGCGGTCGGCGATCGCGTTCACGGCGGTGTCGGGCGTGGGCATGCGGTTCGATCTCCTGGTGTGATCAGCCGGATGGATCAGCCGAGAACGACCTCGGCGAGGATCGCGAGTGGCAGCTTGCCGTGCCTGAGCACGTCCTCGTGGAACTGCCGGATGTCGAAGGCGGAGCCCTCCCGGCGCTCGCGTTCGCGGCGCAGGCGCTGGATCTCGCGCCGGCCCATGAGGTAGGCGAGCGCCTGGCCCGGCCAGGCGATGTAGCGATCCGTCTCGCTCGAGGCGTCGGTCGGGTGGATGCCGGCCGCAACCATCGCCTGGAACGCCTTCTCGCGGCTCCAGCCGAACGCGTGGAGGCCCGTGTCGACGACGAGGCGGACAGCGCGGAGCGCCTGGCCGTCCAGCATCCCGAAGCGCTCGCCGTCGTTCCGGAAGAGGCCGGCCTCATCGGCCACGAGCTCCGCGTACAGCGCCCAACCCTCGACGTACGCCGTTCCCTGCGGCCAGAAGCCGAGGGTTCGGAAGAGCGGCAGGCCTTCGAGCTCCATCTCGAGCGCCAGCTGGAAGTGGTGGCCCGGCACTGCCTCGTGGTAGGTGGTGGACGCGGCCGTCCAGTAGGTTCGGCTGGGCAGGTCGTAGGTGTTGACGAAGTAGATCCCGTTCCGGGAGCCGTCCACCGTTGGCGGGTAGTAGTACGCGCCGGCGGCGTCCTTCTCCAGGAGCGGATCGACCGCGCGGACCTCGCAGCTCGCCTTCGGAGTCCGCGAGAACCATGCCGGCGCGGCGTCGAACGCTCGCTGGATGTCCTCGGCGCAGCGGGCGACGAGCGCGGCCGGCGTCGCGGGGATCTCGGCCGGATCGGCGTTGAGGGCGGCCCGGTAGGCGGCCGTGTCGTCGCCGAAGCCCGCGGCGGAGGAGATGACCCGCCGCGCGGCGTCGATCGTCTCGAGCTCCTCGAGCCCGATCCGGTGGAGCTCCTCGGCAGAGATGTCGAGGCTCGTGTAGGCGCGGATGCGCGCCGCGTAGCGCAGGTCGCCGCCCGGCGTGGAGCAGAGGCCGGGAACCTCGCGCGTGGCCGGCAGGTAGGCGCGGAGCGCCTCGAGATAGCGCGCGTCGGCGGGCCGGACGTGCCGCTCGACGGCGTCGAGGATCCGCGCGCGGTCCTCCTCCCGTGCGACGTCCGGGATCGTCACGATCGGCGAGGTCGCCGCCGGGGCGTCCAGCAGACGTTCCAGCTGGGCGAGCGTCCGTTCCGCGACCACCCGGGCCGCGGTCAGGCCGGCCGCCCTTCCCTCGTCGAGCAGGTCGATGACCGAGTCGGCCATCGCCGGGTAGGCCGCCAGGCGGGCGAGCAGCCGCTCGAGCCGTTCCGGCGTGTCGGCCTTCTGGAACTGGACGAGCTCGGGCAGGAGCGACTGGTGGCCCTGTTGCTGGACGGCGCCGACCAGGTCCATGCGTGCCTCGTCGTCCGCGATCTCCGTGGCTGCGGTGAGGCGGAGCAGGTCGCGCGTGATGCGCTCCTCCTCGTCGAGCGAGGCGGCAGGGATGGCGGCGGCCGAGACGAGCGTCTCGTCGGCCAGGGCGCGACGGGCGGCCCGACCCGCCGGCCCCGGGTCGTCCAGCCGGTCGTCGTAGCGCTCATCGCCGTAGATCGTGGCGAGCGTCGGGTTGAGCTCGAGGGTGCGTTCCCAGGTGCGCGCGGCGAGGGCGCCGAGGTCGGAGGAGGCGGTCATGCAGCTCGTAGCGTAGCCGTTGGCAACGGCTGTCGCCGACCCGCGCGGTGGGTCGGCGAGCCCCCGGGACACGGTCGGCGGGGTCCGCGCGTGGCCCCGGCTGCCCAAGGACCGCCGCCGGTTCGGAGCCCGTGCGACCGCGAGCGATCAGCCCTCGAAGAGCGGCAGCTGGTCGCCGGGGCGATCGGCCGCCGGGTCCAGGCCCAGGTATGGCTGGAGATCCTCCAGGGATGGCGTCGGAAGGGCTGCGAAGCGCCGCAGCGCGTCCAGCCGGAGGATGTGCCAGTTGCCCTCGTCCATGGCACGGCGGAGGACTGGGGCGTGGCGCAGCTTCGCCCGGAGGAGCTCCGTCCGTTCGGGCACGGTGACCAGGAACCGGACGATCCGATCGTCGGGCGCGATCAGGCGGCCGCGGCGGAGGACCGGATCGCCGAGCATCGCCGTCCACTCCACCTCGAACAGGAAGGCGAACCGGGGACGCGCGTACCAGAGGCAGTCCACCTGCTGGATGGCATCGGCGCCCGCCCGGCCCAGGAAGGCCAGGCCCGGGCCGCGCTCGTCGGGCGCGAGATGGGCGGACAGCGGATGGCCGGCGGCGCGACGGCCCTGCTCCCGCGGAGCGATCGAGATGTGGAGTCCCAGCCGGTGGCCCAGGTCGGCGAGGAGCCCGATCGTCGCCGTGTGCTCCTCCGTCCGGCGCTGGAGCTGGTCGACCGCGGCCAGCCCCGGCCGGCCGATGCCCGGCTCCGCGTAGCTCTTCAGGCACGCGTCGACCAGCCACGGGTCCGGCGCGTCGGGGCCGGCGAACATGGTCCCGATCCCCTCGCGGAGCGCCGCCTCGGACGCCGCGGCCTCGGTGCCGAGGAGGCTGAAGAGGGCCCATTCCAGGCGATCGGCGAGCGGGGCGGCGGCGGCGGCCTCGTCGCGCGGGTCGGCCAGCCAGAAGCGTCCCTCGTCCGATGGTGCAAGGCGCCGGTGGTCGGGACGCTGCAGCTCTCCGTCCACCAGCTCGAGCAGGGCGCGAACGGCGGCCGGCCCGGCGCCGAAGGGTGGCGGCGACTCGCGGGGTGGAGTGCTCGACGGCGCAGGCGCATGGGACCCGTCCGTCGGCTCGGAGCGAGCAGCGGATGCGGTTCCAATTCCTGGACCTGGCGCCCCGGCCGGACCGCTCGCCGTCGCGAACCGTCGGAGCTGGCCGCATTGGTCGAGGGCGACGATCACCGGCCCCAGGAGCCGATCGCGCTCGGCGGGCTCACCGCGCGCCTGGAGGACCGCGACCGCCGCCTCCGTCACCGCGCGGGCAGCCTCGGCGGGAGAGAACCGGCCGTCGATCGCCTCCGGCGCGCCGAACACGCCCCGGCCGGGGATCGAGGCTGGGTCGCCCGCGCCGCGCGGCGATGTCGCCAGCGCCCG
>JADGQH010000161.1 GCA_017881985.1 Chloroflexota bacterium
GGTCTCCCGCGTGAGTGGCTGACGCTCATGAAGCGGTCCATGGCCACCACGATCTGGCGCTTCTCCACGACGCGCATGCTGCACGAGTACGCCGAGCAGCTCTACCTGCCGGCCGCCGGGGTCGACCCCTCCGGGCCGACGGCGAGCAGGCGCCCGCTGGTCACCGAGGCGGGCTGAGCTGCCCGCCGATCGTCGGAGGTTCGGGCCGACAGGCACAGGAGGACTCGTGGCGCCGCGGATCTCGCTGGCACTCGCGCTGCACAACCACCAGCCGGTGGGCAACTTCGGATGGGTCTTCGGCGACGTCTACGACGCGGCATACCGGCCCATGCTCGACGCCCTGGACCGCCACCCGGGCGTCCGTCTGGCCCTCCATTACACCGGCCCGCTGCTCGACTGGCTCAGCGACGAGCGCCCGGAGTTCATCGAGCGCCTCGCCGGCATCGTCGCGCGCGGCCAGGTGGAGCTCCTCGGGGGCGGCTACTACGAGCCCGTCCTGGCCTCGCTCCCGGAGCGCGACCGCGTCGGGCAGCTGCACAAGATGGCGGACGAGATCCAGCGGATCACGGGCCGCCGGCCACGCGGCGCCTGGCTCGCCGAGCGCGTCTGGGAGCCGGACCTGCCGACCGCCCTGGTCGAGGGCGGCTACGGCTGGACGATCCTGGACGACAACCACTTCCGGGCCGCGGCGATCCCGGAGGAGAAGCTCTGGGGCCCCTACACCACCGACGATCAGGGCAGCATCCTGACCGTCTTCGGGACGGAGAAGGGGCTCCGTTACCGGATCCCGTTCGGGGACGTGGACGACGTCATCGGCTACCTCCGCGAGCATGCCACCGAGGCGGGCGACCGGGTCGGGATGATGGGCGACGACGGCGAGAAGTTCGGGTCATGGCCCACGACGTGGGAACACTGTTGGGGCACCAATCGCTGGGTCGACCGGTTCTTCGAGGCGCTCGAGGCGAACGCGGGCTGGCTCACCACCACGACCCCATCCGACTGGCTGGATCGGAACCCGCCGATCGGCCGCGTGTATGTCCCCACGGCCTCGTACGCGGAGATGGGCGAGTGGTCGCTGCCGCCCGACGAGAGCCGCGTCTTCACGTCCCTCCTGCACGCGGCCGAGGCGGCCGGACGGCCCGAGGCCCGGTACCTGCGGGGCGGGTTCTGGCGCAACTTCCAGATCAAGTACCGCGAGGTCAACGACCTCCACAAGCAGATGCTGCGCACCTCGGCGAAGGTCCACGCGATGCCGCCCGGACCGGCCCGCTCCGCGGCGCTGGACCACCTCTTCCAGGGCCAGTCGAACGACTGCTACTGGCACGGCCTGTTTGGCGGGATCTACATCAGCCACATGCGACTCGCCACGTACGAGCACCTGATCGCGGCGGAGGACACCGCCGACCGCGCGTCTCGCACGGCGGGCACGGCGCCCGGCCCGGATGGTGTGGTGGCGGCCGACGTCGACTTCGACGGGATCGACGAGCTCGTCCTGTCGACCCCTGGCCAGGTCGTGGTCGTGAAGCCATCGGAGGGGGCCGGGATCGGGAGCTGGGACGTGCGCGCCGTGCGCCATGCGCTCGGCGCGGTGCTGCGCCGGCGCCCGGAGGCGTCCCACGAGACGCTCCTCCAGCACGAACGGGCGCTCGCCGAGCAGGAGGACGGGGCCGACGCCGGTGCGAGCGTCGGCTCGATCCACGATCGCGTCGCGACCAAGGAATCCGGGCTTGCGGGCCTGCTGAACTACGACGACTACGAGCGCCGGTCCGGCCTGGTCCACGTGCTCCCGGCGGCGACCACGCCGGAGGCGTTCGCGCGGGCGGAGATCGACGAGCTCGCCGACGTCGTCGACCAGCCGTACCGGGTGCTCGAGGCACAGGCCGCGAGCGGCGGCGGCCACGTCCGGGTGGAGCGCCACGGATCGGCCCTGATGTCGGGCGGCCCGGTGCCCATCCGCGTCGAGAAGCGCATCGAGGTCGGGGGCGACCGCCGCGGCCCGACGCTCACCCTGGACGTCACCCTCGACAACCTGGGCGACGCGCCGGTGCGCGGCCTGCTCGCCGTCGAGTGGGCCACCACGATGCTCGGCGGCGGGTCGAACCCGGCTGCCTACTACGTCCTCGACGGCGAGCGGATCACGCACGACCGAGTGGACCGCCGCGCCGGCGTCGTGTCGCTCCATTCGGGCAACGACTACGTGGGCCTCGACGTCGCGACGACCGCCACGCCCCCGACGGATGCCTGGATCTCCCCCATCGAGACGGTCTCGAACTCGGAGGCAGGTTTCGAGCGCGTGTACCAGGGTTCGGCGCTGGTCCTCACTTGGCCGCTCGACCTGGCGCCCGGCGCGCGCATGTCCGTCCGCGTGGAGCACGTCATCTCCACCAGCCGCGACCGCGCCGAGGAGGAAGGGCTCTAGGCGCTGCGCGCCCACCGGCCCGACGTCCGATGACACGAGGTCGCCTCGCGATCCACGGGCACTTCTACCAGCCGGAGCGGCGCGACCCGTTCACGGGACGGCTTCCGGACGACCCGGCCGCGGCCCCGTTCGCGAACTGGACGGCCCGGGTCACGGCGGAGTGCTACCGGCCCAACGCCGAGCGCGGGAACCTGGACCGGATCAGCTTCGACGTCGGGCCCACGCTGACGTCCTGGCTGGCGGCCGAGGAGCCCGCGACGCTCGCCCGCATGGTCGCGGCCGACCACGCCCAGAACGCCGTCGCGCAGGGGTTCCACCACGCGATCCTCCCGCTCGCGTCGGCGCGGGATCGCGCCACGGAGATCCGCTGGGGGCTGCGCGACTTCGCGCTCCGTTTCGGCCGTCCGGCGCGCGTGATGTGGCTCCCGGAGACCGCCGCCGACCTGCCGACGCTGCGGGAGATGGCCCGCCAGGGTATCCACGCAACGATCCTCGCGCCGTGGCAGGCGTCGACGGCCGGCCTGGAGACGCGCCGCCCGCACCGCGTCGAGCTCGGTGGCGGGCTCGAGATGCTCGTCGCGTTCTACGACGGGCCGCTCTCCGGGGCGGTCTCGTTCCAGCCGGAGGTCACGGCCGACGCCGATCGGTTCGCACGGGAGCACGTCCTGCCCGCCCTCGCGGCGCCACTCCACCGCGACGGGTCCCATCGGCGCGAGCCCGGGGCGCCGCTCGTCCTGGTCGCCACGGACGGTGAGCTGTACGGCCACCACCAGCGCTGGCGTGACCTCTTCCTCGCCCGTCTCACGAACCCGGAGGAGGATCGCGGCTTCGACATCGTGTCGCTCGGGGCGGCCCTCGCCGCCGAGGACCCGACAGCCCTCCCGCTGGCGCGGATCGCCGACCGGACGTCCTGGAGCTGCCATCACGGAGTGCTGCGCTGGTCGGGCGAGTGCCCCTGCGCCGCGGATGGGCGCTGGAAGGGGCCGCTCCGGGCGGCGCTGGATCGCCTGGCAGCGGGGGTGGACGCGCTCACCGAGCTGCTGGCCGGGGAGCTCCGCGGCCGCGGAGAGGTTCCCCGCGAGCGAGTCCAGCTGGATCCGTGGGAAGCCCGGGACGCCTACGTGGACGTCGTGACCGGGGCGGTGGCACCGGCGGCGTTCGCGGCTGCGCGGCTCGCGCCGCGGTCCGCTGAAGACGCCGCCCCACGGCTCCTCGACCTGATGGAGGCGCAGCGCTGGCGGCTCGCGATGTTCGCCTCGGACGGCTGGTACTGGGACGACCCGGCCCGTCCGGAGACGAAGCACATCCTGCGCTGCGCGGCCCGGGCTGCGCGGATGCTCGACCGCTTGGCCGGCTCGCATCTCGAACGCCGGCTCGAGGAGGATCTCGCGCTGTTCGTCTCCCCGTCACGCGGGATCGACGGCCACGGCCTCTACCGGGAGGCCCTCGCGGACGTCGGCCGACCCGGCTGACCCGGCATGAATCGATGAACCGCCGGCCGGGGCCGACGGTTCATCGTGCTCGGTCTGGCGAGGAGTGGGGAGGGAGGGGAGCCTCGCCGAGCGGAAACGCGCGAAGGTCAGTGAGCGCCGTGAAGCGGCGCGTGGGAGTCCTCGATGTCGAAGCGCGAGTCGACGCCGACCTCGACCGCGGTGGCATCGAGCACCGCGAGACCGATCAGGACGGCAAGGATGAGAAGCAGGAACTCCATCGGATTCGTGGCCTCGTACCCGCGGCCCCGTGGCCGCGAATTGATATAGTCAACTAAGACATGTGCAGCATAGTTGGACTATCGGGCTATGTCAATGGGTGAGACGTCCCGGAATCTCCATCGCCCGCGGTGGCGCGACGATCCGTCGGTCGGCCGCGACGCGCGACCCCCGGCGGATGCCGTCGGCCCCGATGCCGCGATGGGCACGGCGTCGGCCGCGGCCGGCGGCGCCCTCGACATCTCGCGCGATTCCGACGTCCCGATCTCGACCCAGCTCTACTGGCAGCTCGCCTACCAGATCGACACCGACCGGCTCCATCCCGGATCCCGGCTGCCCACCGTGCGCGAGCTCGGCGCGATCCTCCACGTGAACCCCAACACGGTCCGCGCGGTCTACAAGCGGCTCGCAGAGGCCGGCTACGTCGTCTCGCGCCAGGGAGCCGGCACCCGGGTCACGGCGCGGGCGTCCCAGCGCCGAACCTCGGGCGCGCTGGAGGGCCTCGTGGCCGAGCTGCTCCGCTCCGCCGCTCGGTCGGGCTACTCCGCGGACGAGGTCGCCTCGGCCGTCTACGCGGTTGCGGCCGCGCGGAAGCGGCCCGGGCCTCGCGTGCAGATCCTGTTCGTGGAGTGCACGGCCGCCGACGCGCAGCGGGCGGCCGAGCGGATCGCCGACACGTTCGAGGGTCTCGCGGATGCGGACGGCGTCCTGATCGACGGCGTCGACGAGCGGCTGGGGCGCTTCCACTACGACCTCGTGGCGACGTCCACGTTCCATGCGGACGAGACGATTGCCCTCGTCGACGGGCGCGCCCCGGTCATCGCGATGCTCGCCGCCCCGTCGTACGCGGAGCTCCTCGACGAGGTCCGCGCGCTTCCCCGGGGAAGCATCGTCGGGCTGGTATGCGCGACCGAGCGGAGCACCCAGAACATCGAGCAGTGGCTCCACGAGTCGGGCACCGAGGGGGTCGAGCTGCTGACCGCGCTCCAGGGCGACGAGACCGCGCTGGACCGGGCGGACAGGACCGCCGACCTCCTGCTCCTGACCCGCGAGGCGCTCGAGATCGGCCTGGCGGCCCGGTTCGGGCGCCACGACCGGATCCGCGAGTGGACCTACGACCTGGACCCGGCCGGCCTGGAGCTGCTGCGGCGCGCCGTCGAGCGCATCCGTGCGGCCCGCGGCCCGGAGGTCGCGGCCGCGTCGCGCGCTTGAGGGGAGCGCCCGCGCGGCGGCGCGCCGATATCGTCCTGCCGGATCAGAATCGGCCGCGTCACGCTCGGAGTCGCGCTCAACGCGGGGTTTGGCCGCGACAGCACGCTTGTGGGGGGCCCTGGCGATCGGCTGGCACGATAGCCGGCGCGGGACGGGCGGTCTTGCGGGTCGTGGGTGACCGACCGGACGAGCGGCGGCCGAGGGACCAGCGCACCGCCCTCTCAGCCCAGCAGGATCCGGCGGAGGGCGGGGATCGGCGGCGTTCCGTGCGCCAGGACCGCAGCCAGATGCTCCCGATACGTGAAGCCGGGCGTCGACGCATAGCCGCCGACGACGCGCGGGGAGGGAACGGCGGCGGCCCCTCGCGGGTCGCCCGAGGCGACCGCGAACCGGCGGCGCCGCTCGCTCTCGAGGTCCCACATCGCCACCGACCCCACGAAGTACTCGGAGAGCTGCGTCGATGAGAGCCGTGCTCGCTCGTACTTCCCGACCGCCGCGGCGCGCTCCTGGAAGCCGCCCTCGACCATGAGCCCGACGGCCTCCTGCTCGGTCATCCCGCGGGCGTGGATCCCGACGTCGATGAGCGCGTTCGTGATCGTCCGCAGGTAGAACTTCCAGTGCGTCAGGAGGAGCCCGGGATCGTCGGCGCCGTACCCCAGGTCCATCATCACCTGCGTCACGTAGACGGCCCAACCCTCCGCGAACACGCCCGAGGCGAAGGCCGCACGGACCAGTGACGGCGACCGGTTCGCGTGCGCCAGCTGGAGGTAGTGGCCCGGCACCGCTTCGTGGATCGTGAGGAGCCGGAGCATCCGGTCGTTGTCCTCGCGCAGGGACGACTCCACCTGCTCCGGGGTCCAGGCGGCGGGCATCGGGGTCACGAAGAAGAAGCTGCCCAGGCCGCGGTCCAGCGGCCCCGGGGAGAGCAGCATCGCCCCCGCGAACGAGCGCAGGAAAGGCGGCGTCCACTCGATCGCCAGCGGATCGGCCGGCAGGTCCACCACCTCGTGCTCGCGGCAGAAGGCCTCGATCCGGGCGAGCTCCTCCCGGCAGAAATCGAGCAGTCGGTCCGGCGGCTGGTGCGTGGCGGCGACGTGGTCGAGCATTGCGCGGACCACTGCGCCATCGTCGTCCGGGGCGGCCTCGGCGTCCCGGACCGCGGGCCACATCGACCGCGCGATCCGGACCATCTCGGCGCGCACGACCTCGAACTCGCGCCGGGCGCGGGCCTCCAGCTCATCCGGCGTCATCTCGATCCGCAACGTGTGGCGGAGCTTGGCCGCGTAGAGCTCCGGGCCGAGCCGGCCCTCTCCGTCCGCCGCCGGCCCCACGACGTCCGAGAGGTGCCG
The DNA here is from genome assembly GCA_017881985.1 of Chloroflexota bacterium. Lineage (GTDB taxonomy): Bacteria > Chloroflexota > Limnocylindria > Limnocylindrales > CSP1-4 > CTSoil-043. The sequence goes on from JADGQH010000161.1 coordinate 6,690, forward strand.
CGCGAAGCGTTCGAGCGCGTCGCGGGCTGCCGGGATTCCCGATTCGAGGCGCGCGCGCACGCCCGACAGCTCGCCATCAATGTCGGCGACCGTGGCCGCGGCGAGCGCGGCATCGAACAGCTCGGCCGTTCCGGGCAGGTCGCGCAGCGCCGTCTCGAGATGGAGCCGCGACACGGGGCGGCCGGGCAGGCCCGTCAGCCGGGCGGCCGCGGCGGCGAGGAGGTGCGGGATCCCCTCGATCCGCCCAGCGGCAGAGGCAAGCCGCACCCCGAGCGGCGCAAACTCGCGGGCCAGGAGCGTGTGCAACCCGGACCCCAGCAGGTAGACCGTCGAGAGCGGATCCCAGGCTTCCTCACAGAGGACGGATTCCGAGAACCGCACGGCGGCCAGCTCGCCGAGGACGATCTCCCGGTCGACCGATTCGTCGGGTCGAAGCTCCGCTTCGGGGAGCGCCGCGAACGCCTCCGACCAGCGGTCGATGAGCGCGATGCGGGCGGCCGTGCCCGCCGGGGACAGGTCCGGCCACTCCCCGTCGTGGTCGTGGTTGCCGAGGGCCGTGGCCAGGACCGGGTGCGCCCGGAACAGGTCCGCGAAGAACGGTGGGACGAGGTCGCCGTAGGTGGACACGCTTGCTCCGCTCGAGTGGGCCGCGGCTGCGGGACGTGAGTCTAGAACCGCTTCGGACCGCCCGCCGGGCGCGGGGGTGGGAATGGCGGGCGGCCTGACGGGTGAGCAGGCCGTCCGGATCGGGCGAGGTGGGCGGGCGTCGTCAGCCG
>JADGQH010000162.1 GCA_017881985.1 Chloroflexota bacterium
CAGCGCTTTGTCGAAGGCGGCGAGGGCGTCGCGCGGGCGGCCGAGGTTCTGGAGCGTGAGGCCGTGGTTGTAGAGCGTCGCGGCGGAGACAGGAGGAATCTTCGTCGCCGCGCGCAGCAGAGGCTCGGCCTCCCCGTAACGTTCGTGGCTTGCGAGAAGCGCGCCGAGCAGGTTGAGCACTCCGACGTGGCGCGGATCGGCGCGAGTCGCCGCCCTCAGCCGCCGCTCGGCGTCATCGTGATCTCCGCGGCGAAAGGATTCGAGCGCGGCGCGGAATTCGGGTTCGACGGAAGGCATTGGCGGGCGACTCCTGGCTCAGAAGAAACGCACCGGCGCGCCGGCCGCGGGGGTCGTCAATTCCCCCTCCCACATCGCCTTGCGTCCGCGCACGAAGGTTCCGACCGGCCAGCCGGTGACGGACTTGCCGTCGTACGGCGTCCAGCCGCTGCGCGAGGCGATCCATGAATTGCGGATCGTTTCGCGCCGCTTGAGGTCGACGACCGTAAAGTCAGCGTCGTAGCCGGCGGCGACGCGGCCCTTGCCGACGATGCGAAAGACGCGCGCCGGGCCGGCGCTGGTCAGGTCGACGAAGCGCTGCAGGGTCAGCCGCCCCGCCGCGACGTGGTCGAGCATGATCGGGACGAGCGTCTGCACGCCCGTCATGCCAGACGGGCTCTGCGGATATGGCTTCGCCTTCTCTTCGAGCGTGTGCGGCGCATGGTCGGAGCCGAGCACGTCGATCACGCCCTGGGCTAGGCCGCGCCATACGCCGTCGCGATGCTCGGATCCACGCACCGGCGGGTTCATCTGCAGCCTGGTTCCGAGCCGTGCGTAATCGTCGGCGCTCAAGGTCAGGTGATGCGGCGTCGCCTCGCAGCTCGCGACGTCCTTGGCCCCCTGCAGCAGCGCGATCTCCTCGCGCGTCGAAATGTGCAGCACGTGCACCTGGGCGCGCGCCTCGCGAGCGAGGCGGATCAGCCGTTCGGTTGAATTGACCGCCGTGGCGACGTCGCGCCAGACGTGATGCGAAGTCGGGTCGCCGGCGACCCGGTGGCTCTCGGGGGTCGTGTGGTCGTGCGTCGTTGCTCAGGCGTCCGTGGGAGCGGGTTCGTTTCGCTTCAGCATCCGCCCTGTCGCAGACCTCGTCGAGAGGTTGGGTGAAGTGGCACGAGCGAGCTGCGTGAGCTGGCGGCCAGGGCGCCTAGCCCTGTGCTTCAATGGTCCAGTACTCCGTGCGCCCGGAGACGGTCAAGGCGCGCGCCGCCCCCAGCGTGGTCGCCATCGCCTCCCCGAACGCCGCCGACGTGAAGAGGCGCGATCGGATGCTCTCCCATTCGGCCAGGCTCGCCACCTCGACCTCCATGACCACCGTGTCGAACGGGCCGGAGAGGTCCGTCATCAGCTTCCAGTGGTGGTCGCCGCCCATCTCCGCGACGAACTGCTTTGCCGTGGCCGTCTGCAAAGCCGCGAGCTCGCCACCCTTGCCATACAAGCCCTGGAAGACCGTTCGCACGATGATCATCTCGACTCCTTCGGGGGCGCCACGAGGGTCCTGGCTTGGATGCGGACCCTCTCGAAGACCGCGAGAGTATGCCCACGCACCGACTTTCTGTCCCGGATGGGTCGGCCGGCTAGCGACCGCACCGCCCCACCGGAGGGCGAAGCCAAGGGAGCCGGGGCGTGCTGCCACAGGATCGGCCTGTGCTGCGCACGCTCCCTCGTCGCGATCCGCCCAGTCCGACGAGAATTGGCGCCGGTTTCCGCGCAGGGAGAACGGCCATGCCGTATGTCAAGCACCCCCAGGTCGACGCCTACATCGATGGACTCCCAGCCTGGCAGCAGGAGATCTGTCGGCGGGTCCGGGATCTCGTGCACGCGGCCGATCCCGATGTTGTCGAGACGATCAAACGAAGCGTCCAGCCGTACTTCGTCCTCGACGGGAACATCTGCGCGCTGCTGGCGGCGAAGGACCACGTCAACGTCTTCCTGTACGACGGCGCGATCGTTCCCGACCCGGAAGGCATCATCACCGCGGGACATGCCAACACGACCGCCCGGACCGTCGCCTTCCGGAGGGGCGAGGAGATCAACGAGCGCGCGCTGACCGCGATGCTCCGGCAGATCATCGCCAACAACCGGGCCGGCGGCTGGCGCACGCTCAAACGCGACGCATCGAGATCTGCCCGGTGATCGGCGGGCGAATGGGCGTCCGGCTCGCTCGGCGGCCTCCAGCCACTCTGGCTGGGCCGCGTGTTGCGCCATCATGCGGAGGCAGGGACTCGATAGACTGACGAGCCCGTGGCCCGAGGAGACGCCGAACGAACGCCCGCGTCCTGACCTGGACCGCCTACCTCCTCATGGCCGCTGAGGGCTACCTGATCTACGCGGTCGGGTTCATCACGCCGTACGTCCGGGCGGACCTGAGCGTGCCTGCATGGGTCGCCGCCCTCCCGAACTCGATGATGGCGATCGGGATGGTGTCGGCCGGACTCCTTGCCGGCCGGATCACGGCCCGACTCGGGCCCCGGCTGGCCGCCAGGGTCTGGGCGAGCCTGATGGCGGCCTCCGCAGTCCTGCTCGCGATCCCGGTGAGCATCGTCCCGATCCTGATCGGGGCCCTCGCGTTCGGAATCTCGGCCGGCGGGATGCTCGTTCACGTGAACAGTGCCCTCGGCGGACCCGGCAGCCGGGGAGGGACGCTGCTGATGCGCGCCAACATGTGGTCCGTCGTCGGCGCCGTGGCCGGGCCCCTGGTCCTCTCGGCCGCGGCCACGAGCGTCGGCTGGGCGTTCGGGCTGCTCGTACCGATCCCCGCGCTGCTCCTTCTTGTCGTCACGCTTCCGGCCTCGCCGGCCAGGGATCGACCCGCCGCCACCGGCGACCGGCCGGTCGCCCTTCCGCGTCCGTATTGGCTGACCTGGACCTTCCTGGTGCTCGAGATCGGCGCCGAGTTCTCGTTCGTCGTCTGGGGCTCGCAGGTGGTCGTCGCGCGAACCGGGCTGACGAACGCCGAGGCGACGGGCCTGGCGTCGCTGTACGTGGCTGGGATGATCCTCGGCCGGCTGGCGCTGAGCAGCGGATTCGGATCGGGCCCGCGATCGCTGGCACTGCTTCGGGGCTGTGCCTCGCTGGCGGCCGTCGGCGCCGTCATCCTCTGGCTCGGGACGGTCCCGCTGACCTCCGGGATCGGTCTCTTCGTCGGCGGTCTCGGGATCTCGGGGATCTATCCGTTGGGGGCGAGTCTCGCGCTCGCCCACGCTCCCGATGCCCCGATTCGCGCGAGCGCGCGGCTGACCGCGGCATCCGGAGGGGCGATCTTCACGGCCCCGCTCGTGCTGGGTCTTGTCGCGCAAGCGGCGGGCGTGGTCGTCGGGTGGCTGCTCGTCTTTGCGATGCTGGGCCTCGGCCTAATGGTCCTCCTGCGAATCCCGCCCCCGGCCGGCCTGCCGTCGGAGCTGGCGCCGGTGGCGACACCAGCCTGACGCGCCTCCGCGGATCTCGAGCTCGAGCGCAGGACCGGCCACGCCGGCGGCCCGGCGGCCGACCTCGGCAACCGGGTCCGAGTCCGGCACGTACACTCCGACGATGGTGGTCACGCGGGATCTGCGACTCGCCGACGGCCGGATGCTCAGGGTCCACGACACCGGCGGCGGGGCGGCGCCGGACGCGCTGACGCTGCTCTGGCACCAGGGATCGCCCCAGACCGGCGAGCTCCTGGAGCCGCTCGTATCGGCCGCCGCTGCACGCGGCGTCCGGCTGCTGGCCTACGGTCGGCCGAGCTACGGCGGTTCGAGCCCGCATCCGGGCAGGGACGTCGCGTCGGCGGCGGGCGACGTCCAGCAGGTCGTCGACGCCCTCGGCGTCGCGCGGTTCGCCGTGATGGGGGCGTCAGGCGGCGGCCCCCATGCCCTCGCGTGCGCTGCCCTCCTGCCCGATCGTGTGGCCGGCGCGGTGTGCCTGGCCGGTCTCGCGCCATTCACCGACGCCTTCGACTGGTATGCGGGCATGGCATCCGATGGTGGCCTGCGAGCCGCCGTCGAGGGTCGCGCGGCGCGCGAGCGGTACGCGGCGTCCGAGGTGTTCGACCCGACCGTCTTCACGGCCGCCGACTGGGCAGCCCTGAAGGGAGCCTGGTCGTCGCTCGGGGCCGACGCGGAGCGAGCCGGCGCGGCCGGGCCGGACGGGTTGATCGACGATGACGTGGCATTCGTCACGCCGTGGGGCTTCGACGTCGGGCGGATCGACGCGCCTGTCCTGCTCGTCCAGGGCGGGCAGGATCGTGTCGTGCCTCCCTCTCATGCCGAGTGGCTGCTGCGGACCTGCCCGTCGGCGGAGCTCTGGCTGCGCCCCCGTGACGGCCACATCTCGGTCCTCGATGCGATCCCGGTCGCGATGGACTGGCTGCGCGCCCGGCTCTGAGCCGCGGTACCTCGTCGCGCTACGGTGCCTGCGCCGCGCCGAACCACGCGGTCGTCCCGTCCGTGACGAGCACGCCGCCCGGAAGAAGGACCGGCCGCGTCGCCTGCTCGGCCGGAGGGTCTCCCGCTGGCGGGAGCCGAGTCCACGCCAGGCTGTCCATGGAGGTCCAGACGCCGGCGTCGGTGCCACCGCGTACTGCCACCATCCGGTGGCCGTCGCCGATGAGCGTCCCGTAGGGGAGAATTCCGCAGCCCTCGTTGCATGTTGTCGGCCCGAGCGGGGTGAACGTCGGCATCGCCGCCCAGCGCCGGCCGTCCGTCGACGACCACCAACGGGTGATGTCGGGCGCCGTGACGCCACGCCCGATGGCGACCATGCCGTCCCGCCCGACGACCAGCGAGGCAACGGCGGGCCCGACGTCCGGCCCGACCCCCGGAGTTGTCGAGAGGATGGTCGGCACCTGCGGCCACTGCCGACCGTCGCCCGACCAGAGCGACGCCACCTGGCTGCGGCCGTCGGTCGTGATCCACCGGCCGACCGCCACGTAGCCGGCCTCCGTGCCGTGGAGGTCGGTGAGCGCGAACTGCGCCGGGAACCCCTCGGCGGGCAGGAGGTGCCAGTGCGACCCGTCCGGCGAGCTGGCGAGACGGGCCGCGGGTCCGCGGGATGCCACGACAAGCCCAGCCGGGCCGACCGCGAAGAGCGGCGGCTGGCCCGACGGCTCCGCGAGCCACTCCGGGGGGAGCAGGCGTGGCGTCCACGTTCGGCCATCCTGCGAGGTCCACGAGACGATCGGCAGCTCGTAGGTCAGCGGGCACGGCTCGCTGCAGTACTCCACCGTCTCCGTGAGGGCAACGAGGCCAGTCGCCAGCTCGGCGATCCCGAGGACGGCGTGGCCCGGCCAGAACGTCGACGCGGTGTTGAAGGGGAGCGCGTCCCAGCGCGTCCCATCGGCCGATGTCCAGACCGGCGTCGAGGGTGGTGCCGCGATCCGGCCCACGGCGATGAATCCCCGACGCCAGGGCACGATCGAGGTCACGAGGCTCAGCGGGTCGTCGGGCGCGAGCCGCCGCCAGTCGAGTCCGGTCCATGTCGCCGACGCCGATGCGGATGCGGGCGAGCGGGGGGACGTGAACGCGACGGGGAGGGGACCGACCGGCGCCGACGGCGCGAGCCCCGGCACGCTGGGAGTCGAAGCCTGGAGCGAGGCCGCGGGTGGCGTGACGTCAGCGACCGGGATTCGCGCGGATGGCGCCGGCTCGGCCGGGCTGCCCCACGGCTTCGCGATCGCGATGCCGATGAACCCGATGAGCAGGACGCCGACGATCGCGGTGACGCGTCGCTCGCGCCGACCCGACGTCCGCGGTGAGCCGTGGAACGACCGACCTTCACTCACGCGAAGGACTGATCCCCGGCATGGTCGATGGCGGTCATGGTCGCAGCCTACCGGATGGGTGCGGATCCGCGGGCGCGACGGAATCGGGCCGAGCGACGGAGCGAGTGCGGGCCATCCGAGCGAATAGACGCGCGCGGCACCGCTTGCCGTGACTCGATCGAGGTGGCATCGTGCCGCGCAACACGTGTCGCCGTGGCGCGGACCGGGGGGTGACGATGAACGCGATCGAGATGCTGCGCAACCGCAGGGCCGCGATCACGGCCGGTCTCACCGACCTGATCGAAGGGGTCGACGGCGTCGATCTCGCCCGGCCGGTCGTGCCGGGAACCAGCCCTCTCGGACTCACGCTGTGGCACATCCCCCGAACCCAGGACTGGCTGGTCAACACGTGCCTGCGGGCCGTCGAGGAGGTGGCTGATCAGTTCGGTGAGGGCCTTCCCGATCCGGGCCGATACGGCTTCGGGACGGGCCTGACGCCCGACGACGCCCGTCGTGCGTCGACCGCCGTCACGCGCCCAGGCCTCCTGGCATACGCCTCCGCCGTGGGGCAGGAGGTGGACGCCTGGCTCGCGACGCTCGACGACGCCGACCTGGAGATCGTGCCCCCGTTCCGCCAACGCCAGTCGGCGCGTGCCGCCTACACAAGCCCAGCCGCCCTTGCCGACGTGGAGGGCCTCGATGGCCTGTCAGTCGGCGTTCTGCTCCTCCGGCCCGGGCTCACCCACCTGCTGCGCCACCTGGGCGAGGTCGAGATCCTCGCGCAGATCGCTCGCGCCCACCCGGGCTGACGTCGGGCCGCGGTCAGGGTGCGATGGCGCGGCCCCGAGGCCGGGATCCCGGCGCCGCACGTCCGCTCAATGACACGAAGCGTGTCGGCCCGCAGACCGACGGCCTGGGCGTCTGCGGCGCAACATTCCGGGACGGGCGGCCGCGGGGGGCGTCCCCAGAGGAGAACCAGTGATGGACAGGGACACGACCGAACGGCTGCCGCAGCCGACTGATCCGACCGACGACGACATCGAAGGAAGCAACGAGAGCGCGAGCAGCGACACCGAGGGGCACTCCATGGTTTCCCTCGATCTCGCCCGGATCATCGCGAGCGAGCGCGTGCAGGATGGCGAGAGGGCAAGCCGCGACGCCGCGCGCGTGCGCGAGTCTCGTCCAGTTCGCGAGGGTTCCAGGCGCGACGGCGGGTTCCTCAAGCGGTTCGGCCGGCGCTGAACCCGTCCCTGACGCGAGGATCGACCAGCGGGGCTCCCCCGCCGTCGCCGGTCGTCGCCGTCGGTCGGTCGTCGCGTACGCGCCCGGGAGTCGGGCATTGGCCTTGTACTATGTGCTACGATATATAGCGCACTACGATACAGGGCCAACGCATCGAGGACCCCCCAGATGCCGCGTCACCTCAGCGAGCGAGGCCAGCCTCCCGAGCCAGGGCTGCTGATCCTCACGAGCCTTGCCGGCGGACCCAAGCACGGGTACGCGATGATCGAGGACATCGACCGGATCGCGCGAGTCCGGCTCGGG
>JADGQH010000026.1 GCA_017881985.1 Chloroflexota bacterium
CTTCGCGCCGACCTCGTCGAGCTCGACGACGCGTTCAACGTCCGGCGGGTCATGCGCGCGGGACGCTGGCACGCGGGACCGGCCGGCGCGTGACCCCGGCCGCGGCGTCACCGCGCCGCTGACGAGCCGCGCCGGATCGCGACGCCCGCAGCGCAGACGCGCCCGTCATGCATCTATGCGTACGGACGCATGAGTCATGACCTTCCGCATCCCCGGCCGGGACCTTTGGCCCTGTGGCGGGCGTGCCATTCGGAGCCTCATTGCGACAGTTCCGATGACCGGGCACTGTGGGTCACGGGCAACCGCTGACCGCACCCCGACGGCTCGCAGATGGGGTCACCGATGGCACGTCAGGACGGTCTGTACTCCGCGCTCCTCGCTCGTGGCATCACGAGACGCGACTTCCTGAAGTTCTCGGCGGCGATGAGCGCCGCTCTCGCCCTCCCCGCCTCCTACGCGCCGCGCGTGGCCGCGGCCGTTGCCGCCGCACCCCGGATCCCGGTCATCTGGCTGGAGGGCCAGGACTGTGCGGGCAACACCGAGGCCTTCCTGCGCGCCTCGCATCCGACCGTCGCGGAGCTGGTGCTCGACACCCTGTCGGTCGACTACCACGAGACGATCATGGCCGCCGCCGGCGCCCAGGCGGAGGCGGCGATGCGCGGGACAATGAGCACGTACCCGAACGGCTACATCGCGGTCGTCGAGGGGTCGGTGCCGGTCGCGGATGGCGGCGTCTACTGCACGATCGGCGGCAAGGCCTTCAGCGACACCGTGATCGAGGTGTGCCGCGGGGCGCTCGTCACGATCGCGGTCGGGTCGTGCGCCTTCGACGGCGGGCTGCCGGGAGCGGCTGGCGGGCCGACCGGAGCGATCGGCGCGGGGCACGCGGTCCCCGGGGCGAAGGTCATCAACCTGCCCGGCTGCCCGATGAACGTCCAGAACCTCACCGCCACGATCGTCCACTTCCTCACGTTCAAGGCATGGCCGGCGACCGACGCGATGGGCCGCCCGCTGTTCGCCTATGGCCAGCTCATCCACGACCAGTGCGAGCGGCGCGCCCACTTCGAGCGGGGTGAGTACGTGACCGCGTGGGGCGACGAGGCCGCCCGAAGCGGCTGGTGCCTCTACCAGATGGGCTGCAAGGGCCCCGAGACGTACGCCAACTGCCCGACGGCGCGCTTCAACGACGGGACCAGCTGGCCTGTGAAGTCGGGGCATGGCTGCGTGGGCTGCACGATGCCCAACTTCTGGGACCAGATGAGCCCGTTCTACCGGCGCCTCCCGACGGTCGGGCCGTTCGCGACCGACACCACCGCCGACCAGGTCGGGCTCGGCCTCGTCGGAGGCGTCACGGCGCTCACCGCGGTGCATGCCGTCGGGAGCTACGTCCGCAAGCGGAGGTCGGACGCCGACGCACGGGCGGAGCTGGCCGCCGTGAGCGCCCCCGTGGCGCCGCCGATGGCGGACTCGTCAGCCCGCTCGGATTCATCGACGGAAGGACGGACTGACCGATGACCCGCATCGTCGTCGATCCGATCACGCGGATCGAAGGTCACCTCCGGATCGAGGTCGAGGTCGCCAACGGCGTCGTGAGCGACGCCTGGAGCTCGGGCACGATGTTCCGCGGCCTGGAGCTCATCCTCAAGGGGCGCGATCCCCGGGACGCGTGGGTCTTCGCCCAGCGCGCGTGCGGCGTCTGCACCACGGTCCATGCGCTCGCGTCTGTCCGATCGGTTGAGAACGCGCTGGGCCTCCGTATCCCCCGCAACGCGCGGATCGTGCGCAACCTGATCGCCGGGACGCAGTACGTCCAGGACCATGTGATCCACTTCTACCACCTGCACGCGCTCGACTGGGTCGACGTGGTCTCGGCCCTGAAGGCAGACCCGGCCGCCACGTCCACGCTCGCGCAGTCGATCAGCGATCACGCCCTCTCGAGCCCCGCCTATTTCAAGGGCGTCAAGGACAAGCTCAGCACGTTCGTCGCGTCAGGCCAGCTGGGACCCTTCGCGAACGGCTACTGGGGCCACCCGGCTTACAAGCTCCCGCCCGAGGCGAACCTCATGGCGGTGGCGCACTACCTCGAGGCCCTCGACTGGCAGCGCGAGGTCATCCGGATCCATGCGCTGCTCGGGGCGAAGAACCCGCATCCGCAGACGTATGTCGTCGGCGGGATGGCGCTCGCGCTCGACCCGAACTCGACGACCGCCCTCAACGCGCGCGGCCTCTCGGAGATCGGCGAGCTCATCAAGGGGGCCCAGGCGTTCGTCGACGAGGTCTACATCCCCGACGTCCTGGCCGTGGCCGGCTTCTACAAGGACTGGGCCGGGATCGGGAAGGGCATCGGCAACTACATGTCCTACGGGGAGTTCCCCGAGGACGACTCGGGCGAGCCGACGGCCTTCTACCTGCCGCGCGGCCGGATCATGGCGCGCGACCTCGGGAAGCTCCAGGCCGTCGTCCAGGACAGCGTCGCTGAGACGGTCTCCCACTCGTACTACACCTACGACGGCGGGGACGCGACCCCGCGCCACCCGTTCGATGGGCAGACCAGGCCCGCCTACGCCGGGCCGAAGCCCCCGTTCGAGACGCTCGAGGGTCATGACAAGTACAGCTGGCTGAAGGCGCCGCGCTACGACGACGAGCCGATGGAGGTGGGCCCGCTTGCGCGGATGCTCGTCGCCTACGCGTCCGGCCACGCCGACGTGAAGCCGGCCGTGGATGGCGTCCTCGGCAAGCTCGGGGTTGGTGCGGACGCGCTGTTCAGCACGCTCGGGCGGATCGGCGCACGCGCGATCGAGACGCAGGTCATCGTGCACCGCCTGGGGCGCTGGTTCTCCGACCTCACCGCCAACCTCGACACCGGCGATCTGGCCATCGCGGACGGGACGAAGTGGGACCCCGCGTCGTGGCCCGCCCAGGCGCAGGGCTTCGGCTTCGAAGAGGCGCCGCGGGGCTCGCTCGGGCACTGGATCAAGATCAAGGACCAGGCGATCGACAACTACCAGCTCGTGGTGCCGTCCACCTGGAACGGCTCGCCGCGCGACGCGAAGGGCCGCCGCGGGGCGTGGGAGGAGGCCCTGATCGGGACACCGGTCGCGGACCCGGCCCAGCCGCTGGAGATCCTGCGCACCATCCACTCGTTCGATCCGTGCATGGCCTGCGCCGTCCACGTCTACGACCCGGCCGCGGGCAGCTCCGTCCAGATCCGGATCGTGTGAGGGCAGTCAGATGACCACCCTGCCGACGCAGGCCGATCTGCACGCGCCCGAGGCGGGCCTGCCCGCGAACGTCGTCCGCCCGATCGACCAGAGCCTCCCCCCGATGATGGAGCGGGTGCGCGTCTACGTCTGGGAGATCCCGGTGCGCCTCACGCACTGGGTGACGTTCGCGGCGCTCGTCGTCCTGACCATCACGGGCTCGTACATCGCGGACCCATTCTTCTTCACGCCCGGCCAGGACACGATGCGCCTCGTGCGCTTCATCCACCTGGTCGCCGCCTTCTCGTTCGTGGCGTCCGGGGTCCTGCGCACGTACTGGCTGTTCGCCGGGAACCAGTTCTCCCGCTGGTCCGCGTTCATCCCGACGAACCGGCGCCACCTGCGCGAGGTGGTCTCGCAGACCCAGTTCTACCTCTTCCTGCGGAAGGACCTGCCGGGCATCCTGGGGCACAACGCGCTCGCGAGCGGCACGTACCTGGTGGTCTTCCTCCTGTTCCTGGTCCAGACGCTGACCGGGTTCGCGCTGGTCGGCATCCACGGGACACAGCCGTGGGCCACGCTGCTCGGCTGGGTGCCGTCGGTGATGTTCGGCGAGCAGGGCGTCCGGGTGATCCACCATCTGCTGATGTGGGCCATCGTCGCATTCGCCATCCACCACGTGTACAGCGCGATCCTGGTGGACCACATCGAGCGGAACGGCCTGATGTCGAGCATCTTCGCGGGCTCGAAGTTCGTCGCCCGCTGGCGGGTCATCGAGGCACGCGACGGGGGCATCGCGCTCGACTCGCTCGTCAGCAAGCAGGACGACGACGAGTCGCGTGCCGAGGCGCTGGCAACGGCGTTGCGGACCCGCGAATGACCGGAGGAACGCCCCCGCTCGTCATCGGGATCGGCAACATCCTCCTCCGCGACGAGGGCGTCGGTGTCCGCGTCGTCGAGGCGCTCCAGCGGCAGGCCGCCGAGGATCGGCTCGACGTGCCGCCTGGGACGGCCTTCGTGGACGGAGGGACGCTGGGCCTCGACCTGCTCCACCTGATCGCGGCCACGTCGACGCTGATCCTGGTCGATGCGGTCGGGTTGGGGCCGGCTCCCGGGTCGGTGACCGTGATCCGCGGCGATGCGATCGAGGGCACCCTGGCCGGCCACGTCTCCCCGCACCAGGTCGGGGTGGCCGATCTCGTTGCCGCGGCGCGCCTGATGGGGGTGATGCCGGCCGACGCATCGCTGGTCGGGATCAGGCCGGCCGAGATCGACATCGGGCTGGCCCTGACCCCGCCGGTGGAGGCGGCGGTCCCGGAGGCGATCGCCGCGGTCTGCGACGAGCTTCGCCGCTACTGCCGGACGGGCACGGCCGCGGCGGCGGCTCCCGCCCGGGGGTGAGTCAGGCGCGCTGACGCTCCGCCGGCCGCACGTCTGGCCGGGACGGCGCCGCCGCCGCGCCGGCTTCCAGGGAGGGCACCTCACCGGCCGAGCGCACCGGACCGGCTGCCCCGTCGTCGAAGACGATCTGCGTCGCGCCGGCCCGCTGGACGGTCAACGAGAAGATGTCCGGGCGGTTGTAGTGGCCGGCTGCGTCGAGCGTGTAGTGGCCGGCATCCGCGGCCGCCGGATCGCAGTCCGCGTAGAGGATGCCGTGCTCGGCATGGAGCGGCCCGGCGACGACCGCGCCTCCGGGCGCGACGATGACCGAGTCGCCCGGGTTGAGCCATTCGTCGGGGTCCGGGTAGAGGCGGTCGCGCTCCGGGAACCAGGCCGGGATGTCGCCGGCCCGGATCGAGCAGCCCGAGCCCAGGACCCAGCAGCGGCCCTCGGCGGCGATGTGGCGCATCGTCGCGAGCCACACCTCGCCCTCGTCCCACGTGGACGCCACGTACAGCTGGACCCCCTGGGCATACAGCGAGAACCGCGCGAGCGGCATGTAATTCTCCCAGCAGATGAGCCCGCCCACCCGGCCGAGCGGCGTCTCGACGACGCGCAGGCCGGACGCGTCGCCGGGCGCCCAGACCATCCGCTCGGGGTTCGTGGGGACGAGCTTCCGGTGCCGGTTCAGGATCGATCCATCCGGTCCGATCGTGACGAGCGTGTTGTAGAGGGTCGCGCGCGAGAACGCCGCGTCGCGCTCGTGGACCCCGATGATGACGACGATCCCGTGGCGGCGCGCCGCCTCCCGGATCGGCAGCAGGTCGTCGCTCGCGAGGTCGACCGCGTTGGCGACCAGGCGCCCGTGGAGCTCGCGCGACAGGTCGTAGTCCGCGCCGGGAAGGAGGCGCCAGATGTACTCCGGGTACCCGGGCAGGTAGGCCTCGGGGAAGGTCACGAGCTGCGCGCCCCCGCCGACGGCCTCGTCGATCGTGGCGAGGACCCGCTCGGTGCTGGCCGATCGGTCGAGGAGGACCGGGGGTTGCTGGACGACGGCCACCCGGTAGGTGCGCGGGCTCGAGACTGCCATCCGGGCACTCCTCTGGTCTTGGCGGGGTCGCGGGGATCGCCACTCTACAACGCTCGGGGCGCCGGGCCGGACGATGGGCCGGAGATGTGCAACGTCCGTTCTGGCGGTGGGCCTTCGAACGGGCGTGGCGGGAAGCGGGCGGCTCGTCTACCGTAGGCGCGAGTGAATCGCAGGGAGGTCGACCGGGCATGCGCATGACGGACCTGAAGGCGGGTTGGGCAATCGTCGGCAATGACGGGCGCCGCCTGGGCACCGTCCAGAGCGCAGGCCAGAACTACATCGTCGCCTCGCGGCCCGGCCTCTCGGGCCAGCTCTATGTCCCCGCGTCGCACGTCGCCAACGTGGAGAACGAGGTCGTCTACATCAACCTCGCGAAGCGTGAAGCCGAGCAGATGGGCTGGGAGCAGCCACCGCGGAACGAGGACGCGCCGGAGACGACGCAGGAGACCGACCTCCACCGGCACGTCTGACCGAGGCGCCGCGTTTCATGAATCGGTCCGTGGCGAGCGCGTCGCCGGCCCATCGCGGCTGTCGATGACCGCGAACCCCGCTCGCGGTGCCCTCCACTGGAGGGGAGCCCTTCGCCACAGGAACTTCCGCCTCTTCTGGTTCGGGCAGCTCATCTCGCTGATCGGGACCTGGATGCAGTCGCTCGCCCAGGCGTGGCTCGTCCTTCTCCTGACTCACGACCCACTCTGGCTCGGCTTCGTGGCGGCGATCCAGTTCCTCCCGGTCCTGGTCCTCGGGCTGTTCGGGGGCGTCATCGCGGACGTCCTGCCCAAGCGCACGACGATCATCGGGACCCAGGTTGCCTCCATGCTTCTCGCCTTCGTGCTCGCCGCGCTCACCTTCGCGAACGTGGTGCAGGTCTGGCACATCCTGGTCCTCGCGGCACTGCTCGGGCTCGTGAACGCCGTCGACATGCCGACCCGCCAGGCATTCGTCGTGGAGATGGTGGGTCGAGACGACATCACCAACGCAGTCGGCCTGAACTCCGCGATGTTCAACGCGGCCCGGATCGTGGGTCCGGCCATCGGCGGGCTCCTCATCGGCGCCCTGGGCGTGACGGCCTGCTTCTTCCTCAACGGCCTGAGCTTCGTCGCGGTGATCGCCGGGCTGCTGCTCATGCGCGAGGCCGAGCTCCTGCCGGCCGTGCGGCTCGCACGGCCGACCAGCGTCCGCGACGTCGCGGACAACCTCGCCGAGGGGCTCCGCTACGTGCGTGCCACCCCGGTGGTCCTGCTCGCCGTCGTCCTCGTCGGGCTCGTCTCGACGTTCGCCATGAACTTCAATGTCGTCGCCCCGGCGCTCGCCCAGACCGTGCTGGGTGTCGGGGCGACCGGCCTCGGGTTCCTGATGGCCTCGATGGGTCTCGGGTCGCTCACCGCGGCGCTCTTCGTGGCGTCGCTCGACCGGCCCCGGCCGGGGATCATCGTCCTCGGCGCCCTCGGGCTCGGCGCGCTCGAGATCGTCTTGGGGGGTATCCGCTCCTACCCGATCGCGCTGATCGCGATGTACGGCGCGGGCGCCTCGGCGATCGCCATGATGGTGTCTGCGAACACGTCGATCCAGCTCGCCGTGCCCGACCGCCTCCGCGGCCGCGTGCTGTCCGTCTACACGACGGTCTTCGCCGGCTCGACGCCGATCGGCGCACCCATCATCGGCTGGCTCGCGTCGGCGTTCAGCACCGAGGTCGCCCTGGTCGTCGGCGGCGGGATCGCCGTCATCGGGGCGCTCGTCGCGGGGGCGTGGGTTGTCCGCGGGGGTCTCACGCGGACGGGCGCGGCGGGAGCCGAGGGACCCCGGCGGCCCGGGGAGATGCGACGTCGCGAAGGGGCGCCCTGAGGACAACCCAGGGCTCGGTCCGGGTCACGGCGAGGCAGGCACCGGAGGTCGATGCCACCGGCCCCGACCCCGGGACCGGGCATGCTCAGGCGAGGAGACCGGTCGGGTTCCGGTACGAGTAGTCCGTGCGGAAGAAGCCCCGGATCGGCAGGCCGATGCCGACGTTGTGGCGGATCGGGCTCGCGTGCTCGGGGTCGAGCAGGTTCAGCGAGATCGTGACCTCGTCCGCCCGGTCGGGCGCGGTGTTTGGATCGTAGATGTGGAGCTCCAGGTTGCCGGCCGCGTCCAGGTCGTATCCGTAGGCCATCACCTGGTGGTTGTGCCCGAGCTCGCCCGGGTTCGGCGACGCGACCGTCACCAGGCCGAGACAGCACAGGCGACCGGCGTCGAGCTCGGGCTGGATCCGGCCCGGCCACTCCTCGACGATCGTCTTCCACGCGACGCCGCGCCGCGTGATCAGCGGCGGCCAGGCCGCGTCGCCGTCGGGCGTCAGCATCCACTCGTAATACTTCATGAACCCGAGGTGCGGGATGTCGAAGCTTGCGATGAGCCGGTCGACGATGTACCGGAACAGGGGGCTGCCCGGAGCGGGCTGGGCGACGTCGGCAACCGGCGCCAGGCTGGGGGTCTCGAACACGTCCCGAACGGTAGAGACCATGCCGCCGCAGAGCCCGTTGCTGGCATCGCCGATCGCGATCCGCCCGACGCCGGGCAGGTCGAACGAGAGGTCCGGCTCGCTCGGGAAGCTGTTCGTGAAATGGAGGCCGTTGACGCTGGGCGTGAAGCCCGGGACCCGGACAGAGGCCGGGAGGGAGACCGACGCGCGCACGATCGCCATCGCGCCAGCCGCACCGGCTGATGCTGCCGCGTTGGACGCGCCGATGGACGGGGTCGTCGGCGCGGCCTGCGCGGGCCGCCGCTCCGGCGTCGTCACGAGCTTCGTGGCGAGATACGAGCCCTGGCCGATCCCGGAGAGCACGAGGAGCGTCGTGTCGATGTCCGGGAGGGGCGGCAGCGCCGCTCCGTTCGTGGCGGCCAGGGTCCGCGCGACGGCGTCGACCGTCGCGACGATGTAGACGCCGAGCGACACGAACGTCCAGACCATCAGCTGCGCCTTGGCGAGGTCCGGGTTGCCCTCGTCGTCCTCGACGAGGGCGGCGAAGGTGAGTGCCGAACGCGGCGAGTGCGCCTTGACGACCGTGCTCCGGGCGACCCGGCTCGAGGTGATGCCGGCGGCCGCGGCGGTCGTCCCGAGCGAGAGGCCCAGGGCTGTCAGGACGTTCGGTGGGATCTCGTGGAACGCCTCGGTGCTGCCCGCGTGGACGCGGGCGAGGTAGAGCGCGGTGTACGCCGCGAAGACCACGATCGTCCAGCAGAGCCCGTGGAATCGTGACGACGAATACCGCCCGTCGACGCCGACGGCCAGCTGCCAGAAGCGCCACGAGCCGTTCACGACCCGGTAGACCAGCCACAGGATCCCCAGGAGGACGGCGGTCTCCAGCCATGGATCGACGGCCCTGATCAGGTCGATCATGTCCCCCCTCCGTGCGACCGCGCTGCCGTGCGCATCCCGGCCGCCCGGGCGAGCGGCGAGTGATCGCCGGCGAGGTCGAAGTCGACCCCGTCGGCGCAGGGTCGGATGATGGCATCGACGGCAGGCGCCCGACAAGGGGTTCGGATCGCCGGGACCGGCGACCGCCCGTGACACATGCAACGTCACGAAAGTCCGAATGGCCCTCCAAATGCTTCGTCGGGCCCTGTCCGGAGAGCGATCCGGCGAGCGATCGTGGCGGCCGATGCGGCCGTGCCGACCGGGTCAGGACAGCCGCGTCGTCCCCGTGTCGTCCGTCGTCGAACCGCCGGTCGCTGCCGCGGACACCTGCACCGGCGCCGCGCCGACGGGCTCGGCCGCGGGTGGCGTCTCGACCGGCTGCGTGCCGTCCACCGCCTGGCGGAAGTCCCGGATCGCCCGCCCCAGCGCCGCCCCGGTCTCCGGCAGCTTGCCCGGTCCGATGACCAGCAGAGCGATCACGAGGACGATGATCAGGTGGACTGGGGAGAGAGCGCCCATTGGTGGATCTCCAGGCTGCGATGGCTGTCGAGGGCCGAACGATACGCGCGGACGGTCCCCGCGTCCACGATGCTCCCGCTGGCGGGACGCCGGGACGCTTGATGCACCGAGCCGGTCAGGTCGCCCGGATTCGTGGTCGGCCCGGGTGCCGTTGGCGCGGCGCCCGGGCCGGAGATGGCGACGACGAGGACGTCGCGCCGCAGGCCGCTCGCTAGTTCGTGGTCGCCGGTCGCGTTGCGAGGGTGACCGTCAACGTCAGGTCCGACGTCCCACGCCGAACCGTCAGGGTGACCGTGGAGCCCGGCTGGTGGGCTGCGAGGAGCTCGACGAGCGGGTGGTTCCTGTCGATCCTTGTCCCATCCAGCGCCGTGATGATGTCGTTCTCACGGAGCCCCGCCGTCGCGGCCGGGCTGCCCGCCTGGATCGCCGAACCAGTGCCGGTC
Source organism: Chloroflexota bacterium (assembly GCA_017881985.1). Taxonomy (GTDB): domain Bacteria; phylum Chloroflexota; class Limnocylindria; order Limnocylindrales; family CSP1-4; genus CTSoil-043. The sequence goes on from JADGQH010000026.1 coordinate 10,030, forward strand.
GACGAGATCCACGCGCCCGCGTTCACCGAAAGGTGGTTTCGGGCGGCCAGGCCGGCGTCGATCGACTGGTATTGGATGCCGACCCACGGCCGGACGAGCTTCGCGCCGGCGAGCGCCTGCTCCGTGAGCGGGCGGGCGACATTGATCGGGATCGCGAAGCCGATCCCCTGGGCAGACCCGGCGATTGCCGTGTCGATCCCGACGACCGCGCCGGTCACGTCGACCAGGGGGCCGCCGCTGTTGCCGGGGTTGATGGCCGCGTCCGTCTGGATGAGGTCGTCCAGGCGGCCGCTGGTGTCCGTGATCGAGCGGTCGAGCCCGGACACGACGCCCGTCGTGACGGTTCCGGGGTACTGGCCGAGCGGATCGCCGACCGCGATCACGGTCTGCCCGACCTGGAGGGCCGACGAGTCGCCGAGCGTCGCCGTGGGGAGCCCGGTCGCGTCGATCTTCACGATCGCGAGGTCGGTCAACGTGTCGGTGCCGTAGACCTTCGCCGGGAAGGACCGGCCGTCGGAGAGCTGGACCGTGAGCGTGCCCGGGTCGGCGACGACGTGGTGATTAGTGAGAATCCACCCGTTGGCGTCGAAGATCACGCCCGAGCCGACGCTCACAGGCGTCTGGCCCGCCGGGAGGCCGTACAGCGATTGACCCTGGGAGCCGCCCGGCGTCGTGCCGCCGTTGCCCTGGCCGAACGGGTTCTGACCCAGGCCGGAGCCCGCGTTGCCGGCGGCGCTCGAGGTGATGATCGTGACGACCGCGGGGCTGACCTTCGCGGCCGCGGAGACGATGCTCCCGCTCGAGGGCGCAGGCGCGGCATTCGACGAGCCGCTCGTGCCATTCGAGGGCGCGGCGGTCGTCGGAACGAAGTTCGCGACGCGCGCGGGCGTGTCGGTCGTGACGACGGCGACGGCGGGCCGGTTCAGGGCGCCGGTCGCGATGAACGCGAGGGTGGTCCCACCGGACGCGAGGGCGGCCGCAGCGATCGCGACCGCCGCCATTCCGGCGACGGCTCGCTTGCGCGTCGTCCGCGCGGTCGGCGGCACCTGGCCCACGGGGCCAACCGGCTCGGGCTCCGCGAAAGGCGGCACCGGGTCGAATGTGGGCGCAGCCGGCGATTGGAGCCCGGTTGGGCTCGGGTCGGGTGAGATGGCTCCCGGCGAGGAGGAGTCGATGAAGTCGGTGTCCATGATGGGTGTCGTCTCCTCGAGGCAAGGGGTAAGAGCTGCCACGGACAAGACTCGGCCAGGTTCCTGAAAGGTTCCTGATGGTTGAGAGTCCTTAGCCTCGCGGCCGCGACGGGGGCGCCTCGGTCGACGACGTGATCAACGCGCCGGCGCAAACCGGACGGGCGCCGCCGGCGTACCGACCGGTGCCGAGCCCGGAGCGTCGGGGTCGCGGTCGCGCATGCCGCACGAGCCGCTCGGCACCGCAGGGAGGTGCCGGATCCGATGAAACGACTCGCCGCGCGCATGGTCGTCGTGGGGGTCCTGATCGCCGCAACATCCGCCGCCGACGCAGCCGGGATGTGGACCGCCCGCCTGGGTTCGACGGGCGCGGCAACCCTTCGGATCGGCGCCCCTGATCGCCTCGCGATCGGGGTGCGGAGCCTTCATCCGTCCACGACCTACACCGTCTCCCTGCGCCGCGGGACGTGCGCGAGCGCCGGGACGCTCGTCGGCTCGTACCGGATCGCGACGTCGGCGGCGGGGGCGATCTCGCGAACCGTGCGGCTGAGCACGGCTCAGACCCGGGCGGCGCGGCTCCCGCTGGCAATCCGGGTGGGATCGCGCTGCGCGACATTCGCCGCTCCGGCCGTCATCGCGCCGCCCAGCCCCTCCCCCAGCGCATCGCCTTCTCCGAGCCCTTCTCCGAGCCCATCGCCGTCCCCGAGCCCGAGCCCGAGCCCGTCACCGACGCCCACGCCGTATCCGATGCCGCAGCCGTCGATGTAGGGTCGCGCGGGTCAGCGCCGCCGGGACGCGGTCACCGCGGCGGCCGAGGTCCAGTCATGGAAGGCGCGGTTCATGGCAGGCGCGGTCCCGCGAGGTCGGATGCCGCCCTCGTCGCCTCGTCGATCGCGGCCATGACGTCCGGCGTGAGCATGGGGACGATCTCGATCGCCCGCATGTTCTCCGTGACCTGCGAGGCGCGGCTGGCGCCCGTCATGACGCTGCTCACGTTCGGGTTCTTGAGGATCCAGGCGAGGGCGAGCTGGGCGCTCGTCGCCCCGAGATCCGCCGCGATCACCGCCAGGCGCCGGACGGCCTGGATGCGCTCCTGGTTGACGCCCTCGAGCAGCCACTCGTAGCCGGGCAGCGCGAGCCGGGAGTCCGCCGGGATCCCATCGTTGTACTTGCCCGTCAGCAGCCCCGAGGCGAGGGGGCTGAACGTGGTGAGGCCCAGGCCGATCCCCGCGTAGAGCCGCGCGAACTCCTCCTCGACCTTGCGGCGGCTGAACAGGTTGTACTCGGGCTGCTCCATCTGCGGCTTGTGGAGGTGATGCTTCTCGGCGATCCCCCACGCCTCGCGGATCTCGTCGGCGCTCCATTCGGACGTGCCCCAGTAGAGCGCCTTCCCGCTCTCGACCATCTGGTGCATCGACCAGACCGTCTCCTCGATCGGCGTCTCGGGATCCGGCCGATGACAGAACACCAGGTCGATGTAGTCGAGGCCGAAGCGCCGAAGGGCTCCGTCGATCCCCTCACGGAGCTTCTTGCGGTTGAGCGTGTCCTTCTCGTTCGGCCCGTCGTGGATGCCGAAGAAGATCTTCGTCGAGACGACGTAGCTGCCCCGCCGCCAGCCAAGCTGCCGAAGCGCCTCGCCAGCGATCTCCTCGGCCCGTCCTCCGCCGTACGCCTCGGCGTTGTCGAAGAAGTTCACGCCCGCGTCCCAGGCGGCCTGCATGCAGGAGACCGCCTCGGGAACACCGAGCTGCGTCCCGAAGCTGACCCACGCCCCGTACGAGAGGGCGCTGACCTTCAGCCCCGCGCTTCCGAGCCTTCGGTATTCCATGCGGCCCCTTTCCTCATCGTCTCGCGCACCGTGATCGGACTGCGTCCGGGCGCGCCAGGCGGACCCGGGAGTCAGCGTACTCTGGTCTGCGATGCATCTGCCCCGCCCCACGCGTTGGCGCACGTTCGCCTCGGCGCACTATCGGCCGTTCCAGGCCATCGCGGTCGGCCAGGCGTTCACCGGGTCGTATGCCTCGGACGCGCTCTTCGTCCCGCTCCTGCTGCGGCTCGGCGCGCCCGCAGCGCTGGTGGTCGCGGTCGGCGCCGCCCCTGTCGGAGGCGCGGCGCTGCAGGCATTCGCGCCGCAGATCCTGCGGCGGTTCGAAGGCAACCTGCGCGGGCTGACGCTGGCTCTCACCCTCGCCGAGGTCCGCGGCTTCGTGCTCGCCGCGATCGTCGCCGGGGTGGCCGCCGGGATCGTGGATCACCTCGCGGGAATCGTGCTCATCTCGGCCACCGTGGCGATCGGCCAGACCGCGGGCGTCCTGTCGGGCTCGAACATCAGCCTGTGGACCGCCGTGGTCCTGCCCGATGCGGAGCGGCGACTGGTCGGACCCCGGATGGGAGCGCTCACGATGGCCCTCTCGACGGTCCTGCTCCTGCCCGCCGGTTTCGTCCTCGACGCGGGAACGCAGGCGATCGGCCTGTGGATCTACGCCGCCTTCTTCCTCGTCAGCGGAGTGGCGTCGATGCTGACCCCGTTCGCCGTGACCCGGCTCCCCCGACCAGGGCGCGTGCTCGTCGCGCGTGAGACGCCCGGCGCCACGGAGGTGCCGCCGGGGTTCCGTCGGTTCCGGGACGTGAGCGTGATCGCGTCGTTCGGGCAGGGCCTTCTTCCCGCCCTGTCGCTCTACGCCCTGAGCGTCCTCGGGATGTCGCCCGGCTTCGCCGTCGCCCTCTCCGGCGTGGGGGCGGCCGGCGCGCTGGCGGGCTCGCTCGCGGCGGGCTCGTTTCTCTTCCGCGGCTCGTCGAGCCGCGTGCTGCGGGCCAGCTTCCTCCTGCGGGCAGTGGCGGCGGTGAGCTGCGCGGCGGCGATCCCGGCGAACCCGATCGCACCGGCGCTCCTGCTCATCGGGGCGGCGCTCTTCAACGGTGGTGGGAACGCGGGCGTCCTGGCCACCAACGAGCGCCTCTACCGGCTCGTTCCGACGCAGGCACGCGTCCGGTTCCAGAGCCGGTTCGTGGGCGCGACCGCAGCGGCGGCCGGCGCGGGAGCCGCGGTCTGCGCGATCACGCTCGCCCTGGCGCCCCCGGTCGCGTGGGCCGCGTACACGGCCCTCTACGCCGGATCCGCGATCAGCCGCACGATCGCGACGCTCCGGAGCGAGGTCTCCGGCTCGTGGAGCAGCCCGTCCGCGCCCCCGGTCGAAACCTCGTTTCCGGGCGACGGCATCGGCTCGAGCTAGAACCGGGTCGCGGGCGCGCGCGGGCGATCCAGCAGGTTCTCAGGCCGGGAGCACCGTCTCCCCGTGCCGCAGGTACCGGTCCACGCTCTGGGCCGCGGTACGACCCTCGCGGATCGCCCAGACCACCAGCGACTGGCCGCGCGAGCAGTCACCCGCGGCGAAGACGCCGGGCACGCTGGTCATCTTGTCCTCGCCCGTCCGGACCGTGCCGCGCTGGTCCAGCTCGCATCCGAACGCCTTCGGCAGGGCGGGCTCCGGGCCAGTGAAGCCGAGGGCGAGGAGGACGACGTCCGCGGGGACGACCTCCGCAGTTCCCGGCACTTCGCGGATCTCGAAACGCCCCTCTGTTGAACGAGCCCACTCGATGTTCGCGATCTCCATCCCGGTGACCCGCTCGTTGCGGCCGATGAACCGGAGCGTGGTGGTGGAGTAGCGGCGCGGATCGTCGCCCCAGAGCGCCGCCGCCTCCTCCTGGCCGTAGTCCAGCTTGTAGACCTTCGGCCATTCCGGCCACGGGTTGTCGGCCGCTCGCGTCTCCGGCGGCCTGGGCATGATCTCCAGCTGGCGGACGCCCTTTGCCCCCTGGCGGATCGCCGTGCCGACGCAGTCGGTCCCGGTGTCGCCGCCGCCGACCACGACGACCTGCTTCCCGGCAGCGTCGATCGGCGCCTGCGCCTCGGGACCGCCGTCGAGGAGCCAGCGGGTGTTGCCCCGCAGGAAGTTCATGGCCAGGTGGATACCGCCGAGCTCGCGGCCCGGGACCGCGAGGTCGCGCGCCACGGTTGCGCCCGTGGCCAGCACCACGGCGTCGAACTCGGCCAGCAGCTGCTCCGCCGGCAGGTCCGAGCCCACGGTGACCCCGGTGACGAACCGCACGCCCTCGTCGGCCATCAGCTGGACCCGCCGCGCCACGACGCCCTTGTCGAGCTTCATGTTCGGGATGCCGTAGACGAGCAGGCCGCCGACACGGTCCTGGCGCTCGAAGACCGTGACGAGGTGGCCCGCCTGGTTGAGCTGTCCCGCGGCTGCGAGCCCGGCGGGGCCGCTCCCGATGACCGCGACGCTCTTGCCGGTCCTGGTGAGCGGCGTCTGCGGGACGATCCAGCCGTTCTCCCAGGCCCGGTCGGCGATCTCCTGCTCGATCGTCTTGATCGCGACGGCGTCGTCGTTGATGGCAAGCGTGCAGGAGCCCTCGCACGGCGCCGGGCAGACGCGGCCGGTGAACTCGGGGAAGTTGTTGGTGCGGTGGAGGCGGAGGCTCGCCTCGCGCCACTGCCCCCGGTAGACCAGGTCGTTCCACTCCGGGATCAGGTTGTTGATCGGGCAGCCGGACGCCATCCCGGAGACCAGGATCCCCGTGTGGCAGAACGGGACCCCGCAGTCCATGCAGCGCGCGGCCTGCTCCGTCAGGGTGACCACGTTGAGCGGCGGGTGCCCCTCGTTCCAGTCGCGGATTCGCTCCAGCGGTGGTCGCCCGTGCATCGCGCGCCGCTCGAACTCCATGAAGCCGGTGGGCTTGCCCATCTCAGGACCCGCCAACCCGGGCGAGATCGGCCACGTTCTCGTCGAACGCGGCCATCTCCGCGTCGTCCTCGCTGAGCCCGCCCGCACGCATCCGGGCCTGGGCCTCCAGCACGCGCCGGTAGTCGTGGGGCATCACGCGCACGAAGCGGCCCGCGGTGGCGTCCCAGTCGGCGAGCAGGGCAGCGGCTCGCGCACTGCCCGTAAGCGCCTGGTGACGCTCGATCAGCTCGCGCACCTCGGCGACCTCGTCGGGATCTCCGAGCGGCTCGATGGCCACCATCTCCGTGTTGCAGGCCGACGCGAACGCGCCGCGCTCGTCGTAGACCCAGGCGACGCCGCCGGACATGCCGGCCGCGAAGTTCCGACCCGTCGGACCGAGCACAACGACCCGGCCGCCTGTCATGTACTCGCAGCCGTGGTCCCCCACGCCCTCGACCACCGCCGTCGCGCCGGAGTTCCGGACGGCGAACCGCTCCCCGGCGGTCCCGCAGATGTATGCCTCGCCGGCGGTCGCGCCGTACAGGGCGACGTTGCCGGTGATCACGTTGTCGTGGGCCGCGAAGCGCGCGGCGGCCGGCGGGTAGAGGGCGAGCCGCCCGCCCGACAGCCCCTTGCCGAGGTAGTCGTTCGCGTCGCCCTCCAGCAGGAGCGTGATCCCCTTCGGGATGAAGGAGCCGAAGCTCTGGCCGGCGGAGCCGTGGAACGTGAGGTGGATCGTGTCGTCCGGCAGCCCGTCGCGGCCCCAGCGCCGGGTGACCTCGGAGCCGAGCATCGTTCCCACCACGCGGTTGACGTTGCGGATCGGCAGCGTGGCGCGGACCTCGAAGCCGTCCTCCAGCGCGGGTCGGCACAGGTCCAGGAGCGTGGTCGCGTCGAGGGACGCCTCCACCCCGTGCTCCTGCGGGATCGTGCAGGTCCGGCCGCGTCCGGCGGGGACGTCCGGCTGGAAGAGGATCCGGCTGAAGTCCAGGCCGCGGGCCTTCCAGTGGCCGATCGCGGGGACCATCTCCAGGCGGTCCGACCGGCCGACCATCTCGTCGATCGTCCGGAAGCCCAGCCGGGCCATGTGCTCGCGGACCTCGCGCGCGATGAAGGTCATGAAGTTGACGACGTGCTGGGGGTCGCCGGCGAAGCGGCGGCGCAGCTCGGGATCCTGGGTGGCGACCCCGACCGGACACGTGTTGAGGTGGCAGGCCCGGACCATGATGCAGCCGAGCGAGACGAGGGGCGCGGTCGCGAAGCCGAACTCCTCGGCCCCGAGCAGGGCACCGATCACGACGTCCCGGCCGGTCTTGAGCTGCCCGTCCACCTCGACCGCGATGCGCGAGCGCAGGTCGTTGATGAGCAGGACCTGGTGGGCCTCCGCGAGGCCGAGCTCCCACGGGATGCCGGCATGCTTGATCGAGGTGAGCGGCGAGGCGCCCGTCCCGCCGTCGTGGCCGCTGATCAGGACGACGTCCGCGTGGGCCTTGGCGACCCCTGCGGCGATCGTTCCGACGCCGACCTCGGCCACCAGCTTCACGCTGATCCGCGCGTGGTGGTTCGCGTTCTTGAGGTCGTGGATCAGCTCGGCGAGGTCCTCGATCGAGTAGATGTCGTGGTGCGGCGGCGGGCTGATCAGGCCCACGCCCGGGGTGGAGTAGCGCGTCCTGGCGATCCACGGATAGACCTTGGAGCCGGGCAGCTGCCCGCCCTCCCCGGGCTTGGCGCCCTGGGCCATCTTGATCTGGATCTCGCGGGCGTTGACCAGGTACTCGCTGGTGACGCCGAAGCGGCCGCTGGCGACCTGCTTGATCGCGCTGCTGCGGGAGTCGCCATTCGGGAGCGGCTCGTAGCGGGCGGGATCCTCGCCGCCCTCGCCGGTGTTCGACTTGCCGCCGATCCGGTTCATCGCGATCGCGAGCGCCTCGTGGGCCTCCGCCGAGATCGAGCCGTAGCTCATCGCGCCGGTCTTGAACCGGCGCACGATCGCCTCGACCGGCTCGACCTCCTCGAGCGGGATGGGCCGGAGCGCGGGTCGCAGCTCCATGAGGCCGCGCAGCGTCGCGAGGCGCTTCGACTGGTCGTCCACGAGGCTCGTGTAGTCCTTGAACGTCCCGTAGTCGCCGGTCCGGACGGCCCGCTGCAGCAGGTGGATCGTGAGCGGGTTGAACAGGTGCGTCTCGCCCTCGACCCGGTACTGGTACTGCCCGCCGATCCCGAGCTGGTGCTGGACGACCGGCCCCTTGGACGAGTAGGCACGCTCCTGGCGCGCCTTCACCTCGCGCGAGACGGCCTCGATGCCGATCCCGCCGATCCGCGTGGGCGTCCACGTGAAGTACTCGTCGATGAAGTCGCGGTTGAGCCCGAGCGCCTCGAAGACCTGGGCACCGTGGTAGCTCTGGACCGTGGAGATCCCCATCCGCGAGATCGCCTTGATGACCCCCTTCAGGAGTGCCTTCCGGTAGCGCTTCTCGGCGGCGTGGGTGGGGCCGGCGATGACCCCCAGGCGCACCTGGTCGTCGATCGTCTCGAACGCGAGGTAGGGATTGATGGCGCTGGCGCCGTAGCCGATGAGGAGGCAGAAGTGGTGCGCCTCGCGCGGCTCGCCGGATTCGAGGATCAGGCTCACCCGGGTCCGCGTCCCGGCCCGCACCAGGTGGTGGTGCACCGCGGAGACGGCGAGGAGCGCGGGGATCGGCGCGTCCGTCTCGTCATGGCCGCGGTCCGACAGGATGATCAGGTTGTAGCCCTCGGCGATCGCCTCGGACGCACGCGCACGCACGTCGTCGATCGCGCGGCGAAGGCCCTGCCCGTTCTCGGACGCGTGGAAGAGGATCGGGAGCGTGATGGACCGGAATCCGCGCGAGAGCGGCCCGCCGTCGAGCTGGCGGATCTTCTCGAACTCCAGGTTCGAGAGCACCGGCGAGGGGAGCGCCAGCTGGAGGGCCGCCCGGGGCCCGGGCTCCAGGAGGTTGTCCTCGGGGCCGATGGACGTCTCCGTGGCCATGATGATCTCCTCGCGGATCGCGTCCACCGGCGGGTTCGTGACCTGCGCGAAGAGCTGCTTGAAGTAGTTGTAGAGGAGCTGCGGCCGTTCCGAGAGGATGGCGAGCGCCGAGTCGTTGCCCATGGAGCCCACCGGGTCCGTGCCCGTGGTCGCCATCGGGTTGATGATCAGGCGCACGTCCTCGGCGTTGTAGCCGAAGACCTCCTGGCGTCGCTGGACGGTCTCGTGGTCCGGCTCGATG
>JADGQH010000163.1 GCA_017881985.1 Chloroflexota bacterium
GTCTCGCTCGGGATGCTCATGCGGCGGACCTGGGGGCGAGCCCTGGGGACCCTGGTCGGGTTGATCGGCGGCCTGTTCATGACGCTCATCCTGTTCGGGTCGCTGAGCGCCCTGCGGACCGTCGACACGGCGGGCTCCACGGGTGTCGGTGGCGCCGTCTTCGTCGTGATCGTCGCCGCGGTGTTCGCCGGCTACTGGTTCACGCTCCTCGCGTGCATCACGGGGGGCGCCCACTTCCGGCGCGGGTAGGGGAAGGGCGCGGGACCGCCCTCCGGGCGGGGCCCGCGCGAGCGGATCGATTCGGCACCGATGGCGCGGCGCCCTCGCGGTCGCCGATCAGCTCGCGGGCGCCTTCTTCCCAGGCGCCCGATCCGGCTGGTCGCCCCGGCCCGGCCACTCCACCCCGGCCCACGGGTCGTAGTCGGGATCGAGGGCCTCCTGCCCGGGGCGCTGGTCGGGCGGGACGTGCTCCAGGTTGAGGCGGATCCGCGTCCAGGTGGTGGAGCGGCCACGCATCGCGTCCACCAGCACGTCCGCCGGTGCAAGCTGCGGCCAGACGTCCGGATGGCGCTCCTTCCAGCGTGCCAGGCCCGCCATCGCCTCCGCCTGGGTCGCGGCGCGCCCGATCTCGATCAGCGGCTTCGACGGCATCCGCCGCTTCGACGGCGCGACACGTGGCGGCTCGTCGATCGTCTTCGCGTAGTTCGGGGGCCACGGCGCATCGCCCAGGCCCTCCGCTTCGTGGCGGGCCGAGAGCTCCAGCAGCGCATCGAGGCTCCCGGCATGCTCGTCGATCGCCGCGTGCGGGTCGCCCAGCCGCGCGAACCTCTTGGGAACGGTCCACACCGTGAATGCCGCCGGGTCAACGTCGGGGACCTCGTCCCAGGTCAGCGGGGTCGAGACCCGCGCGTCCGGCCGCGGCCGGACGGAGTAGGCGCTGGCGACCGTGCGGTCCTTCGCGTTCTGGTTGTAGTCGATGAAGACACCGTGGCGTTCCTCCTTCCACCAGCGGCTCGTGGCGAGCTCCGGCGCGCGGCGCTCGACGTCGCGGGCGAGGGCCAGCGCGGCGCGGCGCACCTCCGGGAACGTCCAGAGGCGCTCGATCCGGACGTTGACGTGGATGCCGCGGCTGCCCGAGGTCTTCGGCCAGCCCACGAGGCCGACGTCCACGAGGGCGTCGCGGACGACGAGGGCAACCCGGCGGATGTCGTCCCACGGAACGCCGGGCACCGGGTCGAGGTCCACGCGGAGCTCGTCGGGGTGATCGAGGTCGTCGGCCCGGACCGGGTGCGGGTTGAGGTCGATGCAGCCAAGGTTGATCACCCAGGCCAGCTGCGCGGCGTCGTCGATCACCACCTCGTCGGCGGTCCGGCCGCTCGGGAAGCTGAGCGTCACGGTCGGAATCCATGCGGGTCGCGACTCCGGCGCGCGCTTCTGGAAGAAGAACGGGCCGGTCGCGCCGTTCGGGTAGCGCTTCAGGGCCATCGGGCGGCCGCCGGCTCCCCGGAGCGCGCCGTCCGCGATCGCGAGGTAGTACCGCACGAGGTCGAGCTTCGTGACCGGGGCCGTCGCGGCTTCACGCGGGCCGGTCTCGGCACCCCCCGGGGCGGTCGCCGGGTCGGCACCGTCCGCGGCCGCGAAGAAGACCTTGTCCGGGTTGGTCACCGTCACATCGCGCCCGGCGACGTGGATGACCTCGCTGCGAGGCGCCATGGCCAGAGAGGATACGGGGTGCTGTCGAGCGTCGATCTCGACAGGGTGGGTCGCCGACGGCCGAGCCGGTCCCCGACGTGCGACGCGGCATGACGCGCCGCACGAATCCGCGGATGATGGCGGCCGCGGCGTCGATCCGGGCCACGTCCGTTCGTCGTCTGGGCAGATGACGCTGCGCACGCCACGGTCGATACCCGGCGGATCTGGCACCGTCCCTCGCCTGCACGCTCCAGGAGGAGATCCCGATGCGCTACATGCTTCTCATCTACGGCCAGGAGGCGGCGCCCGGAGAGGGCGTGCCGATGCCGGACATGGAACCGTGGAACGCCTACACCCAATGGATGATCGACACCGGCATCTACAAGGGAGGAGAGCCGCTGGCGCCGTCCACCGCCGCCACGACCGTCCGGGTCCAGGAAGGCCGGCGGCTGACCACCGACGGGCCGTTCGCCGAGACGAAGGAGGTCCTGGGCGGGTATTACATCGTGGAGTGCCCGAACCTCGACGCGGCGCTCGAAGCCGCCGGCCGCTGCCCCGGCGCGGCGTACGGCTCGGTCGAGGTGCGGCCGATCCTCGACATGGGCGATTCGGACATCGCCGGCGCGGGGGCGGCCGGCTGACCGGCGACGCGGTCCGCGAGCACGTCGAGCGGGCCTTCCGTGACGAGTCCGGTCGGGTCCTGGCGACGCTCATCCGCGTCCTCGGCGACTTCGACCTGGCCGAGGAGGCGCTCTCCGACGCGTTCGTGGCCGCGCTCGAGACCTGGCCGCGGGATGGCGTTCCGCGCAACCCCGGGGCATGGATCACCACGACGGCGCGCAACCGGGCACTCGACCGGATCCGCCGGGCTCGTCGCCAGGCGCTGAAGCTCGCCGAGATCGAGAGCGCCCTCGTCGACGGCGGAGGGCAGGAGGACGACGTGCGCCTCGGGAGCGACAGCCGCCTCGCCGACGATCGGCTTCGCCTGGTGTTCACCTGCTGCCATCCGGCCCTCGCGATGGACGCCCGCATTGCGCTTACCCTGCGAACGCTCGGTGGCCTCACCACGCCCGAGATCGCGCGCGCCTTCCTGGTCCCCGAGGCCACGCTCGCCCAGCGGCTGGTCCGGGCCAAGAAGAAGATTCGCGACGCCGGGATCCCCTACCGGGTGCCGCCCGACGAGCTCCTGCCCGAGCGGCTCGACGGCGTGCTCGCGGTCCTGTACCTGGTCTTCAACGAGGGGTACAGCGCCACGGCCGGCGACGCGCTCGTCCGGCGTGAGCTGTGCGCCGAGGCGATCCGGCTGGCGCGGCTGGTCGCGGAGCTCATGCCCGACCAGCCGGAGACCGTCGGGCTCCTCGCGCTGCTCCTGCTCCAGGACTCGCGGCGTGACGCCCGCGTCGGCCCGGACGGCTCGCTGACGCTGCTCGAGGACCAGGATCGCGGCCGCTGGGATCGCGCCGAGATCGCGGAAGGGCTGGCGCTCGTCGACCGGGCCCTCGCCGCGGCACTCGCGGGAGCGGGCATGCGGCCCGGCCCGTACCTGCTCCAGGCCGCGATCGCGGCGGGTCACGCGCGCGCCCGGCGTGTCGACGAGACGGACTGGCGGGCCATCGTGGGGCTCTACGACGCGCTGGTCGCCGAGGTGCCGACCCCGGTCGTCGAGCTCAATCGTGCGGTCGCCGTCGCGATGGCCGATGGGCCACGCGCCGGGCTGGTCCTCATGGACGCGCTCGGAGCGGAGGGCGCGCTCGATGGGTACCACCTGTTCCACGCTGCCCGCGCCGACCTCCTGCGCCGCGTCGGGCGGCGGGACGAGGCCGCGGGCGCCTACCGACGCGCGGTCGACCTGGCCAGCAACCAGACCGAGCGGACCTTCCTCGAGCGGCGCCTGGCCGAGGTTCGCGCGGACGCCTGACGCCGCGGGCTCGCGAGGCGAAGAGGCCGCAGGATCGCGAGGAGGACGACGCCGGGCGGACGGTCCAGGCGCGGACGACCCCGACGCCGATCAGCAGCGGAAGGTGCCGCTCACGATCGTGCCGTCGGCCAGGTGGCCGGTGAACGTGCCGCCCGAAGTGTCCACGAACAGGAAGACGGAGGCGCTGTCGTGGTCGAGCACGAACGGAGCGCCCGCGTGGCGGTACGTGATCAGCACGGCCTCGCCCTTCAGGGTCCCGCCGCCGCTCGCCGTTTGGACATCCGATGCGCCGTAGGGGGTGCGCCCCGCGGTCAGCCCGAAATACTCGGGTCCGTTCGGCTGGCCGATGTTGACCGCCACCCAGTCGTTGCCCGGACCGTGCTCGCAGGTGCCGCCCGCGTACCCGACGGCACCGCTTGGAAGGGTGAGGCTCGCGGTGGCCGTTCCGCCCGTGAAGTCGCCCTGCGCGGCCGACGCCGACGGGGTCGCCCCCGGGCTCGCGTCGGACGGAGCGGGCGACGCCACGCTCACTGACGCGGCGGGGGAACCGGAGGGCGCGGACGCGACGGGCGACGCCACGCTCGCTGACGCGGTGGGGGAGCCGGAGGGCGCGATGCTGTCCGTGGCACCCCCCGTGGCCGCGGGTCCGCTGCAGGACGCGACGACCAGACCGACGAGCAGGGCGACGAGTGCCGCCCCGTGGCGGCGTCTGTCGAGATGCCCTGCGCGCCGGGCGCGACACACGCTTCGGCCCGCCGGCGTCAGGATGGCGCGCACACGAGGCGCGGCGGGCAGGAACCGTGCGGTGCTCCGTCCCCGAACGTGCACGGGCAGCCGGGGAGGACCCGGCAGGCCAGCGCGTCGGTGAAGCGGGACATGCGAATGCCTCCGGCGGATCGAAACGATGGGTTCGAGCGGATCGAGGCTCGCCCTGCAGTGTACGACTGGCGACTCGTGACCGGGCCGAGCGCGCCCGCGGCGGCCTGGGCAATCCGTCCGACGCCGCCCGGCGGCCGTGCTCCCGCGCGACTGACCGGCTCAGCGACCCAGCGCCTCGACCAGCCGATCCAGGAACGCCACCTGCGCATCCTTCAGGCGAAGGCGAGCCTCGCCGAGGTCGAACCAGGCCACGCGGTCGATCTCCGGGAACGATTCGAGCCGGCCCGACCTGGGTGGCCACTCCAGGTTGAACGTGTTGCTGTGCGCCGCGGCCGGATCGAGGTCGCCGCGCAGCGCCCAGGCATGAACGAGCTTGCCGCCGCGCTGCCGGACCGTTCCGAGCGGGATCGGCTCGTCAGCCGGTGACGGGTGGCCCGTCTCCTCGGCGAACTCGCGACGCGCGACGTCCACCAGGTCCTCCCCGGGCTCGGCCTCGCCCTTCGGGATCGTCCACGCGCCCAGGTCCCGGTTCGCATGAAACGGTCCGCCCGGGTGGCCGAGGAGCACTTCGAGGCGCCCGCCCAGATACCGATGCAGGAGGATCCCGGCGCTGACGCGATCGGTCATGGGCCCGATCTTCGCAGGTTCCGACCGGCGGGCCCGGTGACACGCGATCAGCCCGGGCCGCTCCTCGCGGGAACCGGTACGCGATGTGGGGTCGTGGTCGCGCCCCCGCCACCGGCCGCGCCGACGAGCAGCTTCGGCAGGCGCGGCTGGGGCAGCTGGCATGATCCGATCCCGAGCATGAGCGCCGCGGTCACGACGAGCACGCGACCGGGACGCCGCGCCTTCACCGGGTCCGCCTCGCGCTCGCCGCCCGCGGAACGGACGAGTCGAGCGCGAGGCTCACGCGGGCGACTCCCGCACGCATGCCCACGGACTCGGTCCCTCGGGCGGTCATCACGGCAATCCTCACGACTGGATGGTATTCCGCCCGTGTGGCGAGCTGGCCGTCGATCCGAGGACGGGCCCCGCGCCCCCGCCCCCGCGCCCGACCACGCGCTCGACCGCGCGTGCCGCATCATTGCGCCGACGCGGCAAGCTCACCGGGCGCCGCAGCAGAAGCGCGAGGCAGTGAGGCGTGTCGGTCGATCCGCCCGAGGTCCACTCGCCGCCCGAGACGCGCCCGCCTCGCGACACGCGGGGCGCCGCGGTGCGCGCGTTCCCGATCCTCACGGCCCTCCGTGGCTATGGGCTCGCCTCGTTCCGCGCGGACCTGGTCGCCGGGATCGTCCTGTCGGCACTCCTGGTCCCGGCCGGAATGGCGTACGCACAGGCGGCCGGCCTCCCGGCGATCACCGGCCTGTACGCCACCGTCGGGCCGCTCGTCGCGTACTTCCTGGTTGGGCCGTCGCGGATCCTCGTCCTCGGCCCGGATTCGGCGCTCATTGCGCCCATCGCGGCAACGATCGTCCCGCTCGCCGGCGGGGATGTCGGTCGCTCGGTGGCCCTGGCCGCGGCGCTGGCGCTCATGGTGGGCGCGATCTGCCTGGCGGCGGCCGCGGCGCGCCTCGGCTTCCTGACCGACCTGCTCTCTCGGCCGGTCCGCGTCGGCTACATGAACGGGATCGCCCTGACCGTCATCGTGAGCCAGCTCCCGAAGCTGCTGGGGTTCTCGGTCTCAGGGTCCGACTTCCTGGGCGAGTCGATCGGGATCCTCCGGGGAGTCGTCGACGGCCGGGTGGTGCCCGTCGCACTGCTGATCGGGGGCGGTGTGTTGGTCGTGACGTTGGTGCTCCGCCGCGTCTCGCGAGGCCTCCCGGGGATCCTCATCGCGGTCATCCTGGCCACCCTCGTGGTGACGTTCCTCGGGCTCGCGAACCAGCTGTCCGTGGTCGGCGCGGTCCCGCGCGGCTTTGCTGCCACGGGGGTCCCCGCCGTCAGCCTGGCCGACATTCTCGCCCTGGTCCCGGGTGCGCTCGGGATTGCCCTCATCGCGTTCACCGACACGAGCGTCATCTCCCGGACGTTCGCCGCCCGCCGCGGCGACTCCGTTGACCCGGACCATGAGCTCGTTGCGTTGGGGGTCGCGAACGTCGCCGGCGCGCTCATCGGCGGATTCCCGGTCAGCAGCAGCGCCACGCGGACCCCTGTCGCGGAGGCGGCCGGCGCCAGGACGCAGGTGACGAGCCTGGTGGGCGCGGGCGTCGTCGTCCTCCTGCTCGTCGTGGAACCGGGCCTCCTCACCAACCTCCCGTCGACAGCCCTGGCCGCGATCGTGATCGCCGCGGCGCTCAGCCTGTTCGATCTCGCGGGCGCGCGCCGGCTCCTCCGCCTGCGCCGCTCGGAGTTCGGACTGTCAATTGTCAGCTTCCTTGGCGTCGTCCTCTTTGGCGTCCTTCCCGGGATCGGGATTGCCGTAGGGCTCTCGCTTCTCGACTTCATTCGGCATGCGTGGCGCCCGCACGACGCGGTCCTCGGGCGTGTGCCGAACTACAAGGGCTACCACGACATCGAACGGCACCCGGACGCGCTCCAGGTGCCCGGGCTGCTCCTCTACCGCTGGGACGCGCCGCTCTTCTTCGCGAACGCGGACCTGTTCCGAACCAGGGCGCGAGCCGTGGTGCGTGGAGTCGAGCCGCCGGTCCGCTGGCTGGTGATCTCGGCTGAGCCGGTGACGGACGTCGATACGACGGCCGCGGACGCGCTCTATGAGCTGATCACCGACCTTGCGCGGGCCGGCATCGAGCTCCATTTCGCCGAGATGAAGGGGCACGTCAAGGACCGGCTCCGGGGCTACGGGGTCTACCAGCGCCTGGGCGACACGTGCTTC
>JADGQH010000164.1 GCA_017881985.1 Chloroflexota bacterium
CTGCCGATGCGCGGTCGCGCCGACTCCCTGAACGTGGCGGCCGCTGCCGCGATCCTCTTCTACGAGGCGCGGCGTCAGCGTGACGCGGGCGGGTGATGCGCTCGACGGCCGGCCGCCGCGGCAGTGTCGCGCGGGGTGCCCAAGGGCCGCGCCTAACGAATCGCCGTCCGGATCGTTAGACGGGCAGAGGCCTCTCGCGACGAGCAGCGTTCCCCCGGCGGTGTCTGACGCGAAGGCCTCTCTTGCTGCCCGCGGACCGGCCCCGCGCCGGTCGGCCGGGCCCGCCGCGGGCGGACCTATACTCCGCGCGATGGTTTCCCTGCTCGGCCGAACAGGCCGGATTCGCCCGTCCCGTCGCGCCGCGATCCTCGGCGTCGTCGCGCTCGTTGCGCTTGCCGGCATGCTGCCGCTCGCACCTGGCGGTCGGGTCCGGGGCGCCGACCGCGAGACGCGAATCGCCATGTCGGCGCCGGCCACCATCGATCCCGCCGCGGCCGGCGATGCGGGGAGCGCGGCGGTGATCGCCCAGCTCTTCGAGGGCCTCACGGCGATCGACGGCAGCCTCGCGCCGCGTCCGGCGCTCGCCGCGAGCTGGGCCTTCAAGGACGGCAACAGGACCGTCGACTTCACGCTCCGCGATGGGCTCACGTTCTCGGATGGGACGCCGATCAGCGCCGAGGACGTCGTGCGGAGCTGGCTCCGCGTCCTGGACCCGGCTGCTCCATCGCCGCTCGCGGCGCTCCTGTACGACGTGGTCGGTGCGCGCGCGTACGCCACCGGAGCATCGCCCGACCCGACGACCGTCGGCCTTCATGCGAACGGGCGTGTCTTCGAGGTGCAGCTGACGCGCCCGGCCGGTGACTTCCCGGCGATCGCGGCCAGCCCATCGTTGGCGGTGGTCCCACCCGGGGTCGTGCGCGGAGGAGCGGGCCTCGGGGCGGGAGCCGGTTTCGTTGCTTCGGGTGCGTACGTCCTCGCCGGGAAGACCGCGACCGAGCTCCAGCTGACGGCGAACGATCATTACTGGGCCGGCGCGCCATCGCTCACCCGCGTGACGCTGGTCACGGACCTCGGGGGGAAGTCCCCGGTTGACGTCTTCGGGGCGGGGACTCTGGATTGGACCCCGGTCGGACCCGAGGACGCATCCTGGATCGGGTTCGACCGGACGCTCGGTCCGCAGCTGCGCTCCTCCGCCGACCTCGCGGTGACGTACTTCGGGTTCGACACCCGCCGGGCGCCGTTCAACGACCCGCGGGTCAGGCGCGCCTTCGCGGAGGCGGTGGACTGGCGCCGCGTCGTGCGCCTCGCCGACGGCAGCGACGCCCTGCCGGCGACCGGGATGGTCCCGCCCGGCATCCCCGGCCGAAGCGACGCGGACCTCCTGCCGACGTTCGACCCGGCGGCCGCGAAGGGGCTCCTCGCGGACGCGGGCTACGCCGACCCGGCCTCGTTCCCGGTGATCACGCTGGTGGACGCGGGGACCGCATACGACGCAGGGATCCTCGACCAGCTCCACGCGAACCTCGGGATCACCGTGCGCTACGAGTCCCTCGACTTCACCGACTTCTTCACGCGCCTCGGCAGCGCCGATGGGCCGCGCTTCTGGGCGCTCGGCTGGGTCGCCGACTACCCGTCGCCGTACGATTTCCTCGGGATCCTGCTCGGCGGCGGCCAGCCGAACAACTATGGCGGCTGGACATCCGCAGCCTTCGACGACGCGATCGCCCGCGCGGCCGCGAGCCAGGATCCGTCGACCGTGCGCGCCGCGTACGACCAGGCCGAGGCAATCGTCCGCGACGAAGTGCCCGTGGTGCCCGCTGCCTACAGCATCAGCTACGCCCTGAGCCGGACCGGGCTCCTCGGTGCGCAGACGAACGGCCTGGGCATCCTGCGGATCGCCGGGATGGCGTGGGCTCCGGGGACTCCATGACGCTGCCGCGCTCGCCGCGCTCGTTGCGCTCGCTCCTTGCGCTCGTTGCCGCCCTCGGTATCGCCATGGGGCTCGCAGCCCCCGGCGTGCGGGCCGCGGACGTCACCTTCGGCACGCCGTCGGCGACCGCGACATTCGGCACCAGCGTCACGTTCGTGCAGCCGGTGACCGTCGGCGGGACGATCAGGCGCGCCGAGCTGTTGATCACGTTCCCGACGGCGCTGGGCCCGCTCGTGCATGAGGTCCCGGTCCCGTCCGGCAGCGGCGCGCTCACGCTGCGGGGCGGCTGGTCTGTCGCGGCGGACGGCCACCTGGTGCCGAACACGCCGCTCGTGGCCCGCTGGCGCATCACGCCGACGGTTGGCGACCCGGTGGAAGGCCCGCCGGTCAGCGTGCTCTACGAGGACACGCGGTTCACCTGGCAGACGCTGACCGGCCCCCTGGTCCGGATCCACTGGTACGAGGGCGACCAGGCGTTCGCGCGGCGTGCCCTCGCGGTGGGGGAGAAGGGGGTGCAGCAGGCGGCAGACCTGCTGGGCGTGAAGGAAACGCAGCCGATCGATTTCTACGTCTACGCGGCACAGGCGCCTTTCTACGACGCGCTGGGTCCCGGCACGCGGGAGAACGTCGGCGGCGAGGCGCACTCGGACATCCGAACGCTGTTCGCGCTCATCGAGCCGAGCGCCGTCAATGACCCGTGGGTCGGTGTCGTCATCCCGCACGAGCTGACCCACCTGGTCTTCGACACCGCCGTCCACAACGCTTATCACTTCCCGCCGCGCTGGCTCAATGAGGGGCTGGCGGTCTACCTCTCGGAGGGCTACACGACGTCATGGCGCTCTGCCGTCGAGGGGGCGATCGGCGGAGGCACCCTCCTGTCGCTCGCCGCACTGGACGGCCAGTTCCCCACGACGGCGGACGGGTTCCTGCTCGCCTACGGGGAGAGCGTGTCGGCGGTCGACTACTTCGTCCGCACGTACGGCAAGGCGCGCCTCGTCTCGCTGATCCGCTCGTATGCGGCGGGCCGCACGGACGACGAGGCGTTCAAGGCGGCCATCGGCCTGGACGTGCCCGGGTTCGAGGCGGCCTGGCTTGCCGCCCTCGGAGCGACGGCCCCTCGCCGGTATGGACCCCAGCCCGCGCCGACCGGACCGCTGCCGCCCGGATGGAGCGGCGGGGCTGTCTCGGCGCCTCCCGACGCGGGCTCGTCGGCATCACCGTCGCCGTCGCTGACGCCCGGCGCATCGGCCTCCGGTGCTGCGGCTTCGCCCGCGGGCGCGACCGGGAGCTCGACGACCGGTGACGGCGGACCCGCCGGGCCGATCCTCCTCGCGATCGCGGCCGTGGGGCTGGGCATCGGCGGCATGCTTGGCTACCTCCGCCGCAGGCGCACCCTGCGAGCCGCGGCGCCGCGCGACTTGCGCACCGGCGACGCTCCCGACTCGGGCCCCGGGGACCTGGACCCACCGACGCAGGCCCCATGAGCGGCGTCGCGGCCCGGATGCGGTCGATCCCCACCTGGGAGATCACGCTCTTCCTTGCGCTCGTCTCGCTTGGGTTCCTCATCGCGGCCCAGGTTCGCTCGGAGACGCCCCGGGTTCGGTACACGTCGCAGGAGCGCGCTCCGCTCATCGAGACGGCGCTCGGACTGCAGGCCCAGCAGAAGTCCCTCCAGGTGCAGATCCTCGACCTGCGCAGCCGGATCGCCTCCGCCGAGGTCGCCACGCAGGGCAGCGGCGCCATCGCCACGCAGCTCAACGACGCCCTCTTCCAGGCGCGACTGTCGGCCGGCCTGACCGCCCTCGAGGGCAACGGCCTCGTCGTCCAGCTCGAAGACGCCCCACAGGTGTCCCAGGCGGCCGGGAGCGCCGACCTGCTGGTCACCGGGCGGGACGTCCGCACCGTCGTCGAGGAGCTCTGGCTGGCGGGCGCGGAGGCCGTGGCCGTGAACGACGAGCGTGTCGTGTCGGCGACCTCGATCATCGACATCGGCGGCTCGCTGCTCGTCAACTCCGCCTACGTCGCGCCGCCATACCAGGTGAAGGCGGTGGGCCCGGCGGACATGTACGCGCAGCTGGCGGGATCCGCGAGCTGGGTCGATTTCGTCGCGTCGCGCGCGGGCCAGAACGGGATCCGATTGGCGATCGCGCAGCCGGCCAGCCTCCTGGTCCCGGCCTACGCGGGCTCCGTGACGATCCGCTACGCCCAGCCGCCCGCCTCGGCGGCGCCCTCGGCGAACCCCTAGATGCACAGCCGTGGCAGCCAGGTTGCGCTCGCCGTCGTCGCCCTCGTGCTCGGATTCCTCGTCGTCACACAGGTCCGCAGCCAGGCCGGCGGGACGGGGCTGGAGGACCGCTCGGCGCAGGACCTGACCCTGCTCGTCGCGAACCTCAACACGCGCAACGACCAGCTTCGCGGCGAGGTGGCCGATCTCGGCCGCCAGCTCGATTCGATCGCGGCGGCGCAGGCGCGCGGCGACACGTCGGCGGGCCAGCTCCGTGCAGATTTGGTCCGGGTTCGGATCTGGTCGGGAGTCGACGCAGCCGTGGGGCAGGGCGTGCGCGTGGTGCTGCGCGGACCGGTCACGGCCGTCGTCCTCGAGGACCTGGTCAACGAGCTCCGCAACGCGGGCGCCGAGGCGATCGCCGTCGGCGGCGTGCGGGTCGTGCCGGCGACGATCGCCGGCGGCGTTCCCGGGTCGCTCTCCGTGGAGGATACGCCGCTCTCCGACCCGGTCGAGGTCGTCGCGATCGGCAACGGGGCCACGATGACGGGGACGCTCACCCGCGCCGGAGGGCTCGTGGCGCAGGAGATGGCGACGAACCAGGGCCTCGCGATCGAGGTCACGCCGGCGGACCGGCTCCAGGTCCCGGCCACGGCGCGCGACCTCACGCCGCGGGTCGCCAAGCCCCGTCTCTGAGTCGGGACCTCCGGGTCCGGCAGTCCAGCGCCCGGGCCGCGGGAAACGGCCGCCCCACGTCCGGCGGCCCGGCGCCCCGAGTCCGGCGGGTGCTACCCTCGCGGCCGATGCACGCGACCCGCACGCCATGACCCCGCCCATCCCGTTCCGTCTCGGTGATCGGATCGAGCTCCGCCGACCGCACCCGTGCGGGGGCCGAACGTGGGACGTCGACCGCCTGGGAGCCGACCTGGGGCTGCGCTGCGCCACCTGTGGCCGGCGCATCCTCCTCGAGCGCCGCCAGGTCGAGCGCCGCCTGGCGGCATTCATCGTCCGCGGAGCCGAGGACGGCGGATCGTGATCGAGCGCCCGGGAACGACCGAGCAACCCGCGTCGGCGCTCGCCGTCTTCCGGAACCGCCCATTCCTGATCCTGTGGCTCTCGCAGGTCGCGACGCAGGTGGGCGGCAACATGGTCCTCTACGGCCTGACCGTCCTCGTCTTCACCGCCTCCGGCTCGAACAGCGCGGTCTCCATCCTGCTGATCAGCTTCCTGGCGCCTGCCGTCATCTTCGGCGCGGTCGCCGGCGTCTACGTGGACCGCTTCGATCGTCGCCTCGTGCTCGTCGCGACGAGTCTCGTCCGCGCGGTCCTCTTCTTCCTCCTCGCGTTCGTGGGCACGAACGTCGGCGTGATCCTCCTGCTCAACCTGATGGTCTCCATCGCGACCACGTTCTTCGCCCCGGCTGAGCTGAGCGTGATCCCGCGGGTCGTCCCGCGAAGCCAGCTGACTGCGGCGAACGGCATCTTCACGCTCACGCTCAACGCGGCATTCGCGATCGGCTACACGCTGCTCGGGCCGCTCGTGGTCTCGATCGCGGGCCCCACCATTCTGATCGGCGTGGTGGCGGTCCTCTACCTGGTCTCGGCCGTCCTCTGCTGGACCCTGGCGCCGGCACCCCCGCTGCCCCTGCCCGCCGGTCGCGCCACGCTTCACGACGCCGGGGTGGCGGTGAGCTCGGTGTTCGGCCAGTTCCGCGAGGGCATCCTCTACGTGCGGGCGAACCCGACCGTCTCGTGGGCGCTGACCTACCTGGGAGTGGCGGCATCGATCGTCGGGGTCCTCGGCGCGCTCGGGCCCGGGTTCGCCGTCCACGTCCTGAACCTCACGTCCAAGGACTTCGTGGTCGTCGTCCTGCCGCTGGGGTTCGGCGTCGTCGCCGGGGTCCTCCTCGTGAACGCGATCCGCAGCATGATCCCGCGCCGGCGGGTCATCGAGATCGGGCTGGTCACGCTGGGGGTCTGCCTCGTCCTCATCACGATCGCGAACCCGATCAGCCAGCTGCTCCAGCGCGTCAGCGCGGCCCAGCCGGTGGTGGACGCATCGGCCCTCGTCTCGGTGCTCGCCGTCGTGGTGACGATCGCCTTCATCGCCGGGATCGCGTACGCGACGATCGCGATCCCGGCCCAGACCGAGCTCCAGGAGGTGATCCCGGAGGACGTCCGCGGCAGGGTGTTCGGGATCCTGAACACGCTGGTCTCGATCGCGAGCTTCCTGCCGATCATCATCGTCGGGCCCGTCTCGGATGCGTTCGGTCCCGCGCCTGTGCTCCTGGCGGCCGCTGGCCTGGTCGGCCTGAGCGGCGTCGGCTCGATCGTCATGCGGGGGCGTCCCCCACGGACGCCGCGCGCAACCACGGACGACGGTGTGCTGGTTCACGGCGACGCGCCGCTCGCCCCTCCGGACGACGACGACCAGGTTCCCGGCCCCTCGCCCGACGAGCCATGAGCCGGACGAGCACCCAGATCCCACGAGTCGCGATGATCTTCACCGGCGGGACGATCAGCATGCGCTTCGATTCAGCGGCCGGCGGCGCCGTCCCGGTGCTCGGGGGCGCCGACCTGCTGGCCCTTGCCCCCGGAGTCGAGGCGATTGCGCAGATCGTCGCGGTCGACCGCGGCCGGACCCCCGCCAGCCACTTCTCGTTCGCGGACGTCCTCGCGATCGGCGCCGCGATCGAGGCGGCCCTCGCGGATCCCGGCGTCGCCGGCGTGGTGGTGGTCCAGGGGACCGACACGCTCGAAGAGACCGCCTTCGCCTGGGACCTCTGCCACGGGGACCCACGGCCGGTCGTCGTGACCGGCGCGATGCGCAACGCGAGCGATGCCGGATGGGATGGCCCGGCAAACCTGCGCGGCGCCGTCCGGGTCGCGGTCCACCCGGCGGCACGGGGTGCCGGCGTGCTCGTGGTCCTCGCCGGGCGGGTCATCGCGGCCGACGACGTGGCCAAGCGCCACAGCACCGCGCTCGATGCCTTCGCAAGTCGTGCCGGCCGACCGCTCGGTCGGGCAGGGGAGCGGCGCGTCTCCCTCGACGTGCGGGGACCCCGACGCCACCTCGACCCCGTGCCGGCCGCGCCC
>JADGQH010000165.1 GCA_017881985.1 Chloroflexota bacterium
CAGCATCCGATCGCTGCCCCGAACCCGAAGATTGACCGGCCGTGGCGACCGTCACCAGCGGCGCGAGGGCGGCGGGCTTGCGGAGGATCAGGCCCGTGCCGCCTGCCTCGACCTCGAGCTCGGTGAGGTCGCTCCGCTCGAGCAGCCCGGCGAGTCGGTCGAGGAGCGCGAGGAGGGACGCGTCGCCGGCGGCGTCGCCGGGGCCGGCTGCCGCGGCCGGGAGTGCGTCGGCGGCGGCGGGAACGACGGCGTCACCGGGCGTGGCGCCGGGCACGGAAACGGCGACCGGCACCGATGGGTCGACCGTCAGGGTCGCGGGTTCGACAGCCTGGCTGGGCACGCTGCCGGCGCCCTCGGCCAGCGGATCCGTCATTCGTCCCACCGCCGCAGCACGAGCGCGCTGTTCTGCCCGCCGAAGCCGAACGAGTTGCTGACCGCGATGGACATCTGGCGCTCGCGGGCGACGTTCGGCGTCAGGTCCAGGCCCGCGGCCGCCTCGTCGGGGTCGTCGAGGTTGATCGTGGGCGGGACCACGCCCTCGCGGAGCGTGCGGAGGGTGACGATCGCCTCGATCGAGCCTGCGGCCCCGAGCGTGTGGCCGATCATCGACTTGATCGCCGTCACGTTGACCTCGCCGGCCCGCGCACCGAAGAGGCCGCGGAGCATCTCGAGCTCGGTTCGATCGCCCTCGGGCGTCGAGGTCGCGTGCGCGTTGACGTGCTCGACGTCGTCGACCGTGAGGCGCGCCTTCTCGAGCGCTCGCCGGACGGCACGGATCGCCCCGACCCCGCCCGGCGCGGGGAGCGTGACGTGGCTCGCGTCCGCCGTCGCACCGTACCCGACCACCTCGCCGAGCGGCTGCGCCCCGCGGTCTCGCGCGTGGGCGAGCGACTCGAGGACCAGCACCCCGGCCCCCTCCCCGATCACGAACCCGTCGCGGCCGCGGTCGAAGGGGCGCGAGGCCGCGGCCGGGTCGTCGTTGCGCGTCGAGAGGGCGCGCATCGCCGCGAAGCCCGCCACGAGCGGCTCCGAGATCACCGCCTCCGCGGACCCCGCGAGCATCATGTCCGCGTCGCCGCGCCGGATGATCTCCCAGGCCTCGCCGACCGCGTGGCCGCCGCTCGCGCAGGCCGACGCGATCGCGTAGTTGGGCCCCAGCGGGCCGAAGAAGATGGCCACCTGGCCCGCTGCCAGGTTCGGGATCGCCATCGGGACGAAGAACGGGCTGACCCGGTCGGCGCCCTTCTCGATGCTGACGGCGACCTGCTCGCCAAACGTGATCCCGCCGCCCAGCCCCGTACCGATCAGGATCCCGGTCCGCTCCGCGAGCTCGCCCTCGAGACGGCCGGGGAGGCCAGCCTCGTCGAGCGCCTGGCGCGCCGCCACGAGCGCGAGCTGCGTGAAGCGGTCGTTTCGGCGCTGCTCCTTGCGGTCGAGCACCCCGGACGGGTCGAAGCCCGGCACCTCGCCGGCGATCCGCGACGAGACTCGGGCCGGGTCAAATGCAGTGATCGTCGCGATCCCGGATCGGCCGGCGACGAGGCCGGCCCAGGTGCTCGCGACGTCCGTCCCGAGCGCGGTCAGCATGCCCGTGCCGGTCACGACGACGCGTGGCGCGCCGTCCGGCGTCGTGAGCTGCCCGCCCGGCCTCGCGACGCTCACCGCACCAGCTTCCCGTTCCGGATCGTGGCCGCGCGGTAGACGTCGCCGGGGAGGCCGCGCGCAGCGACCGCGTCGGCCGCAGCGAGCACGTCGAAGGAGACTCGCTTGATCTCGGCCGTGATCTCGCCGTCGACGATGTCGACGAGCGCCCAGGAGGCGGTCGGGTCGCCGTCGAAGATGTAGCCCGCGCTGCCCCCGTTGACGACCACCTTCCAGCCGAAGTCGCGGACCTCGGGGACGTGGGTATGGCCGCAGCAGATCACGCGCGCGTCCGTCCGCCCGAGGCGCTCCATGAAGGCGGTCTCGTCGAGGCCGCGGTCGAAGCCCGCGGTCTGGCTGCCCGGCGACCCGTGCGTCACGAGGACCAGCGTGCCGTCGTCGGCGCGGAAGCGCCGCTCCGCGGGAAGGCGGCGCAGCCAGTCGACGCGCTCCGGGCCGATCGCCTCGTGGGCCCACTCGACCGCGGAGCGGGTCGACTCCGGGATTCCGTCGCCGAGCCACGGGTAGGCGGCGCCGTAGTCGAAGTCGGCGACCGCGATGTCGGTGTTGCCGGCCACGACGAGCGCGCCGCGCCCCTCGAGCTCGCGGATGCCGTCGATGACCGCCGCAGGATCCGCGCCGTTGACCGCGTAGTCGCCGGCGACCGCGATGACGTCGGGCGCCGCGGCGGCGATTGCCGCACGCACCGCGTCGAGCGCCTGCGCGACGCCATGGACGTCCGAGAAGAGCGCGAGCCGCGTCATCAGCGGAGCACCGACGCGTCGGGGATGACGAAGCTCAGGGTCGCCTCGCAGCAGACCTCGCCGTCCACGCTCGCCACAGCCCGTCCGCGCCCGAAGCGCCGGCCGAGCTTGTCCATCGTGACCTCGAGGCGCAGGACGTCGCCCGGCTTGACGACGCGCTTGAAGCGGCACTCGTCGACGCCCGCGAACAGCCCGATCTTGTCCCCGAAGCCCTCCTGCTTCGCGACGTAGACGGCCATCGTCTGTGCGAGCGCCTCCACCTGGAGCACGCCGGGCATGACCGGCATCCCCGGGAAGTGGCCCTGGAAGAACCACTCGGTGGCGGTCACGGCCTTGCGGCCGACGATCCGGTGGGCGTCCGCGTCGTACTCGTCGATCCGGTCGACCAGCAGGAACGGCCATCGATGCGGGATCAGCGCCTCGATCTCGCGCGTGGTGTGGATGGCTTCGGTCACGTGGGACTCCGCTTCGTCGGGCTCAGTGTCGCCCGGCGATCGCACGCCGAGCGGGTGGATGGATGCAGGCATGCACGGGTCGCCTCAGCTCCGGGGGGCGAGGAACGCCGCCGTCCCGACGCGGTCGATGAGGTTCGTGGTGACGCGGCCCTCGACGAACGCGGCGTTCTCCAGGAGCGCGCGGTGGAACGAGCGGTTCGTCACGATCCCGTCCACGACCAGCTCGTCGAGGGCGGCCTTGGAGCGGGCGATCGCGGCCGGCCGGTCGGGCCCCCACACGACGAGCTTGCCGAGGAGCGAGTCGTAGAACGGCGGCACCTCGTAGCCGGCGTAGAGGTGCGAGTCGAGGCGGACGCCCGGGCCGCCTGGCGCGTAGAAGCGCTCCACGAGCCCAGCCTGGGGGCGGAACTCGTGGGCCGGATCCTCGGCGTTGATCCGGAACTCGAAGGCGTGGCCGCGGACCTCGACGTCCTCCTGGCCGAAGCCGAGCGGCTCGCCGGCGGCGATCCGGATCTGGGTCGCCACGAGGTCGATGCCGGTGAGCATCTCGGTCACCGGATGCTCCACCTGGATCCGGCA
The DNA here is from genome assembly GCA_017881985.1 of Chloroflexota bacterium. Lineage (GTDB taxonomy): Bacteria > Chloroflexota > Limnocylindria > Limnocylindrales > CSP1-4 > CTSoil-043. The sequence continues at coordinate 3,440 of JADGQH010000165.1, forward strand.
GTTGATCTCGATGAAGTAGAAGCGCTCGTCCCGGTCGACGAGGAACTCGAGGGTCCCGATGTTCTCGTAGCCGGCCGCCACGACGGCCGCGATCGCGCGGTCGCAGAGCTCGGCGCGGGAGGCCGGCGGCAGGGCCGGGGTCGGCGCCTCTTCCACGATCTTCTGGTGACGCCGCTGGACGGAGCAGTCGCGCTCGCCCAGGTGGACGCCGCGGCCGTAGCGGTCCACGACGACCTGCACCTCGACGTGGCGGTTGTCCTCCAGCCACTTCTCCAGGTAGAGCGAGTCGTCGCCGAACGCGGCGCGGGCCTCGGAGCGGCAGACGCGGAGCGACGCCTCCAGCTCGCGCGGCGTGCGCACCATGCGCATCCCCTTGCCGCCGCCGCCTGCCGACGGCTTGATGAGGACCGGGTAGCCGACGCGCGCCGCCTCGGACAGGGCGTGCTCGTCGTCGCGGAGCATCCCCTCCGATCCGGGGATCGTGGGGAGCCCGTGGCGGGCCATCAGGCTGCGCGAGGCCTCCTTCGAGGCGAACCGCTCGAGGACCTCGGCCGACGGGCCGATGAAGGTGAGCCCGTGCGCGGCGACCGCCTCGGCGAACCCGCCGTCCTCGGACAGGAAGCCGTAGCCGGGATGAATCGCGTCGCAGCCGGTCACGATCGCGGCCGAGATGATCGCCGACGGCGAGAGGTAGCTCCGCTTCGCGTCGGCGGGGCCGATGCAGATGGCCTCGTCGGCGAGCTGCGCAGCGAGCGAGTCGCGATCGGCCTCGCTGTACGCGACGACCGCCCCGACCCCCATCGTCCGGCAGGCGCGAAGGATCCGGACGGCGATCTCGCCGCGGTTGGCGATGAGGACGCGGTCGAACATCAGTCGGCACCGGCGGGCGGGGCCGCGTCGGGGGCTGCCGGTGGCGGGGCGTCCAGATCGGCGGGGAGCGCGTCGGGCGCGACCATCGGGGCGGCCGCGCCGATGGCGTCGATCGGGCCGCCGGCGGCCGTGCCGGTGTCGTCGATCGGGCCGTCGGCGTCCGCCGCGTGCCCGGGCTGCGACCGTGGCTCCCCGAGCTGCTCGAGGACGATGATCGCCTGGCCGTACTCGACGGGCTCGCCGGGCGCCACGAGCGTCGCGCCGATCAGCCCGTCCCCGGGGGCCACGAGGTCCTGGCCGATGCCGAGCACGTCAACGGTCCCGATCCGGTCGCCCGCGCGGACCTTCGTTCCGGCGCGGAGGTCGTTCCGAGGCCGGAAGTAGCCAACGGCCGGCGAAGTGGCCACGACCCGCGACGGGCCGACCGCGGGCGCCGGCTCGGTCGCGGGACCCTGCGAGCCCGGCACGCTGCCTGTCCCGGCGGCCCCAGAGGCATCGGCGCGGGTGCGCTCGGGGTGGGGGCCGTCGGCTGCACGCGATCCACTGCGACCGGGAGCTGGACGGCGGCCGGCCACGGCGCTCCCGTCGGCAGGCATCCGGAGCCGGACTCGCCACGTGCCCTCGCGGATCTCGAGCTCACCGAGGCCGCTCGCCCCGAGCTTCGCGACGAGCGCCGGGAGCAGCTCGTCCGCCAGGTGATCGATCGCGGCGTGATCGTCCAGCCGGTCCTGCACGCGGCGCGGAGCGGGGCTGCGGCGGTCGTTGGGCACGCTCAGACCTCCTCGCGCGCGGGCGGCTCGTCACGCCCGTCGCGACCCTCGCGGGCCTCACGTGCGTCGCGGCTCTCGCGCGGGTCACGCCCGTCGAGCGTGTTCCGCGCATCCCGGGCCTCGCGGCCGGTCCGGCCGCCCAGCGCATCGCCGACCGACTTGCCCATCGGCTCCAGCGCCCGGCGCAGGCGGTCGGCAAGGCCCGGGCGCTCCGCGCCGCCGGGGCCCGGCTCGTTGATGCCGAGGTCGTCGAACGCGCCGAAGACGCGATAGCGACCGCCACGCTTCGCGACCAGCTCGTCGGGGGAGAGCGCCGCCAGCTTGTCGAGCTCCTCGAGGATGACCGCGCGCAGCCGCCTCCCGGTCTCGGCCGCGTCGACGTGTGCGCCCTCGCCGGGCTCGGGGACGACGCGGTCGACGACGCCGAGCTCCGCCTGGTCCTGGGCCGACATCCGCATGGCGAGGGCGGCGTCCGGCGCCTTCTCGGTTGTCCGCCAGAGGATCGACGCGCAGCCTTCCGGGCTGATCACCGCGTAGACGGCGTTCTCCAGGGCAACCACCACGTCCCCCGCGGCGATCGCGAGCGCGCCGCCCGACCCGCCCTCGCCCGTGATGAGGGTGATGATCGGGACCCGGAGCCGCGTCATCGCGCCGATCGAGCGGGCGATCGCGTCGGCGACCCCGCGCTCCTCCGCCTCGGCTCCCGGGTAGGCGCCCGGGGTGTCGACGAACGTGACGACGGGCAGGCCCAGCCGCTCTGCCAGCTCGAACAGGCGGATCGCCTTGCGGAAGCCCTCGGGCTTGCTCATCCCGAAGTTGCGCCGGATGTTCTCGTCGGTGTCGGCGCCCTTCTGGTGGCCGACGATCATGACCCGGCGCCCGTCGATCCGGGCCGGTCCCCCCACCATCGCGCCGTCGTCGCCGAAGAGCCGGTCGCCGTGGAGCTCCACGAACGCGTCGGTGATGTGGCTCACCAGCTCCAGGGTGTGCGGCCGGCGCGGGTTCCGGGCCAGCTGGACGCGGGCCCACACGGCGTCGCGGGGATCGACCCCGGGCGACGGGTCAGCTGGCACCGTCTCGCGGTCGCGCGGGCGGCCGAGCAGCCGGTCAACCACGCCGCACGCTCCCGGTGGTCGCATCGGTCGCGCCGGCAGGGCCCAGGAGGGCGAGGAGCAGGGCAAGCTCGTCGCGGAGATCGGCGCGGGTCACGATCCGGTCCACGAACCCGTGGCTGAACAGGAACTCGGAGCGCTGGAAGCCGGGCGGCAGCTCCTCCGCGATCGTACCGGCCGAGACGCGAGCGCCGGCGAAGCCGATGAGGGCCTTCGGCTCGGCCACGTTGACGTCGCCGAGCGCCGCGAACGAGGCGAAGACGCCGCCGGTGGTGGGGTCGGCCAGGACGGAGATGTAGGGCAGGCCGGCGGCGCGGAGCCGCTCCAGCGCGCCGATCGTCTTGACCAGCTGCATGAGGGCAAGCGTCCCTTCCTGCATCCGGGCGCCGCCCGAAGCGCTGACCACGATGAGCGCGACGCGCTCGACAAATGCGCCCTCCGCCGCGCGCGTCACCTTCTCGCCGACGACCGAGCCCATCGAGCCGCCCATGAAACCGAAGTCGAGGGCACAGATCGCGACGCGCCTGCCGCCGATCGCGCCGAATCCCCAGCTCGCGGCATCGCGCCGCCCGGTCGCCAGCTGGGCCGCGACGAGGCGGTCCGCGTAGGGCTTGGAATCGACGAAGCCGAGCGGATCGCGCGAGGCGAGCCCCTCGTCACGTTCGCGGAAGGAGCCCGCGTCGAGGAGCTGGTCCAGGCGCGCCTTCGCGGAGATCCGGAAGTGGTGGCCGCACGTGCCGCAGACGCGCAGGTTCTTCTCGAGGTGCTTGTTGAAGAGCATCTCCGAGCAGCTCGGGCACTTGGTCCACATGTCCGGCGGGTAGGTCTCGCGGCGCGGCCGGAACGGAAGGGTGAGCGGCATCAGGCGAGCCTCCGGCGCCGGGAACCGGCGGTCGCGACGTTCCCGGCGGTCCGGGCCGTCACGGCGTGCGTCGTTGCCGAGGCGGCGACCGCGGTCATGCGGGTCGTCGTCACCGCCGCGGCCTCGCGAGCTGCGCGCGCGGCGCGCACGGCGCGGGCCATCGGGTCG
>JADGQH010000166.1 GCA_017881985.1 Chloroflexota bacterium
GGCGCCGCGCCGACCGGCGGGGCGGCATGCGCGGTCTTCTCGGTCGTCATGGCGGCGATCTCCTGCGGGCCCGGCTCGTGGACACAGATCATGATACTCCCCCCGGGTATCGGTTCGCGCACGGTCCTCCGGCGCCGTCCGGGTGCGTCCGAACCTGTCCGGGTGCGGTGGCCGGACCGCGAGGCGACCGGCTAGACTGGCCGGGATGGTTCTCGACGCGGATCTCGATCGCCGGCCTGCCCCGGCCTTCGCCCATGCCAGCGAGGCTGAGCTGGCCCGGATCCTCGACTTCTACGCGGTCGCCTGGGAATACGAGCCGCACACGTTCCCGATCCTCTTCGACCGTTCAGGAGCGGTGCTGGAGAGCTTCAGCCCCGATTTCTACCTGCCGGAGCTCGACGTCTACCTGGAGCTGACCACGCTCAAGCAGCGCCTGGTCCGCAAGAAGAATCGCAAGCTGCGGCGGCTGCGCGAGCTGTACCCCGGCGTCACGGTGAAGCTCCTCTACTCGCGCGACTTCCGGGCCCTGCTCTTCAAGTACGGGAAGCTCTCGCTCGCCGGCGTGCTCACGGGTGCCGATGGGCAGACGACGCCGCCCAGGGAACGGAGCGAGCGGCCGCCTGTCGCGTCGGCTCCGACCCGCCCGCGCCCGCGCCGCAGCCGGGCCGAGGCGCGCGCCCGCGCCGCCGCGCGGCTCACGACCGCCGGGCGGCCCACGGCCACGGGAACGCCCGACGACGCGGAGGTCACCGCGTGACGCGGCGCCCGGATCTCACCGCCGACGTCTCGGAGATCCTGCTGAGCGAGGAGCAGATCCAGGCCAAGGTCCTCGAGCTCGGGCGCAGGATCAGCGACGACTACGCGGGGCGCGAGCTGACGCTCGTGAGCGTCCTCAAGGGCTCGCTGCCGTTCATGGCCGACCTGATGCGCTCGATCACGATCCCCGTCCAGATCGACCTGATGGAGGTCTCCTCGTACGGTGGCGCGGCGACGGAGTCATCCGGGCTGGTTCGGATTCTCAAGGACCTGTCCTCCAGCATCGACGGACGCCACGTGCTCATCGTCGAGGACATCATCGACACGGGCCTGACCCTCAACTACCTGGTCCGCTACCTGCGCGGCAAGAACCCGGCCACGCTCAAGATCTGCACGCTCCTCGACAAGCCGGCCCGCCGGATCGTGGAGATCGCGATCGACTACCGCGGCTTCGAGATCCCCGACCAGTTCGTCATCGGCTACGGCCTCGACTACGGCGAGGTCTACCGGAACCTGCGCTTCGTGGGCGTCCTCCGCCCCGAGGTGTACCTGGACCCTGACTGATGTCGCTCCACCGCCGATCGCTGGGCCGCGGGCGCTGGGTCGCGACGGTCTCGGCGATCCTCATCGTGGTCGGCTGCGCGCTGCCCTGGTTCCGGGCCGGCGGCGCCGAGGGGATCCCCGCCCTGGAGGGAAACGGGTTCTTCGGCCCCGGGATCCTTGCCTTCCTCGCCGCGCTCGCGACCCTGGCGCTGGTGACCCTGCCCTACGCGATGGGGGACCGGCCGGTGGCCGTCGACCGCTGGTGGGTCTACGCGGCGCTGGCCGTGATCGCGGCGCTGGGCCTCCTCCTTCGATCGGTCGGGATCGCCCTCGACTCGGGCGGCTTCGGGACGATGCTGCCCGACCGCGCGCCGGGCGTCTGGCTGGCCGCGGCCGGCGTGGTCGGACTGGCCTTCGCCACCGCGGAGCTGTACGGGGCGAGACCCGAGTAGGGCGCCTGGCCCGCGGGACGCGGAGAGGCTGCGGCGCGGGCTCAGCCGCCCAGGTAGGCCTTCTGGACCGCGGGGTTCTGGCGAAGGTTCGCAGCGGTGTCCTCGAGCACGATCCGGCCCGTCTGCAGGATGTAGCCGCGGTGGGCGACGCCGAGCGCCATCAGCGCGTTCTGCTCGACCACGAGGACGGTCGTTCCCTGGGCGTGGATGTCGCGGATGACCTGGAAGATCTGCTCGACCAGGATCGGCGAGAGTCCCATCGACGGCTCGTCCAGCAGCAGGAGCTTCGGGTGGGTCATGAGCGCCCGCCCGATCGCGAGCATCTGCTGCTCGCCGCCGGACAGCGTCCCGCCGGCCTGGCCGCTCCGCTCGCGGAGTCGCGGGAAAAGCGCGAAGACGCGCTCGAAGTCCGCCTGGAGCTCCGCCTTGTCGTTCCTGCTGTACGCGCCCATCTGCAGGTTCTCGAGGACGGTCATCCGGCTGAAGATGCGTCGTCCTTCCGGGGCGTGACCAACGCCCCGGCGGACGAGCCGGTGCGCGGGGACGCTGGTGATGTCGCCGCCATCGAACGTGATCGTCCCGGATCGGGGGTGCATGAGGCCGCTGATGGTTCGAAGCGTGGTCGTCTTCCCGGCTCCGTTCGCGCCGAGGAGCGTGACGATCTCGCCCTCGAAGACCTCGAGGTTGATCCCCTGGAGGGCGTGGATGTTGCCGTAGTACGAGTGGACCTCGTGCGCGCGCAGGAGCGGCTCCCCTCGGGGACCTGCCGCGGGCGCGGGGACGCCGGCCGCCGCCGTCACGCGCTGGCCCCCTTCCCGAGATATGCCTCGATCACCCGTGGGTCGCGGCGGACCTCCTCCGGCGTTCCCTCCGAGATCTTGTCACCGTGGTCGAGGACCGTGATCCGGTCGCTGACGCCCATGACCACCTGCATGTCGTGCTCGATCAGGAGGATCGTGAGCCCCAGCTCGGTCCGGATGCGCCCGAAGAGCGTCGTCATCTGGGCCGTCTCGGATGGGTTCATGCCGGCAGTGGGCTCGTCGAGCAGGAGGAGCCTGGGCTGGCTGGCCAGGGCGCGTGCCACCTCCAGCCGGCGCTGGTCACCGTAGGCCAGGTTCCGGGCGGTCTCCTGCTCCTTGCCCTTGAGGCCGACGAACGCAAGCCAGCGGCGCGCCTGGATATCGGCCTCCTTCTCCTCGCGGCGGTGCCGCGGGAGCCGAAGGGCGGCGTCCAGCGGACTTGCGTGCAGCCGTGAGTGCATTCCCACCATCACGTTCTCGCTGGCGGTCATGGTCTTGAAGAGCCGGATGTTCTGGAACGTCCGGCCAAGGCCCGCCACGACCATGTCGTTCGGGCGGGCGCTCTTGAAGATCCCGAGCCGGTAGAGCAGCCGGTCGTAGATCGGCGGCCGGATGATCGCGAGCAGGAACATCGTGATGAGAAGTCCGAGCGCGATCACGAGTGCGACGGCGAGCTCCGCGCCCGACTTCGTGAGCTGCTCGAGGAGCACGCCGACCAGCATGACGATGACCGTGGGGAGGACCCAGACGAGCGGCTCGGCCCACGCGCGGCGGCCCCGGGCGATCATCTCCCTGCCCGCGAACTCCACCGAGCCGTCGGTCGGCTCGTAGAGCCCGGCCACGACGTTGAAGAACGTCGTCTTGCCGGCACCGTTCGGGCCGATCAGGCTCACGATCGAACCCTGGGGAATGTCGAAGTCCACCGCGTTGACGGCCACGAGGCCGCCGAACTGCTTCGTGACTCCCTTGGCGACGAGGACGGGGGCGGCTGCGTCGGCAGTCATGCCTGGACCAGCTCCTCGTTGGACTCGGCGGCTTCCTCGGGCGATTCGTGCAGCTCTGACCTCCGCCGCCTCGAGGGGAAGAGACCCTCTGGCCGCAGCAGCATCATCAGCACGAGCGCGAGGCCGTAGAGCAGGTACTGGAAGTTGATGAAGTTGATCGACCCGAGGTCCACGCTCATGGGACCAAGCGCGAACGTCGGGATGTGCAGCGATTGCACGAACGCGCCCAGCTGCTTGAGGCCCTGGGCCTGGATCTCGTAGACGATGAACGCACCCGCCGCGACCCCCCAGATATTGCCCATGCCGCCAAGCACGACCATGGCGAGCGCGGTGAACGACACGGTGAAGCCGAACTGGTCGGGGCTGACGATCGAGAGCTTCGACGCGTAGAAGACACCGGCCAGGCCGGACGTCGACGCGCCGATCGAGAACGCGAGCAGCTTCGTCGTGACGGTGTTGATGCCCATGCTGGCCGCCGCCAGCTCGTCCTCGCGGATGGCGACCCAGGCGCGGCCGATCCGCGAATCCTGGAGCCGGTACAGGAAGATGAAGGCCACCGCGATGATGAGGACCACCGTCAGGAAGTACGGCCACGGGTTGGTGAACCCGAAGCCGTTCACCCCGAAGAGCCCGTAGGCGCTCGGCTGGGCAAGGCCCGTGATCCCGTTCGTCCCGTTCGTGTACGTGTCCGCGTTGAGGAAGACCACCGGCACGATCTCGCCGAAGCCCAGGGTCACGATCGCCAGGTAGTCGCCCCGGAGCCGCAGCGTGGGGGCGCCCAGGAGGACGCCGAACATCGCGGCGACGATGGCGCCGACCAGCAGCATCGGCCAGAAGGGGATGTCCAGTCCGCTGAACGGAGACGCGCCGTACGCGTAGGTGTAGGCGCCGATCGCGAAGAACGCCGCGTAGCCCAGGTCGAGCAGGCCCGCGAAGCCCACGACGACGTTCAAGCCGATTGCGAGGAGCACGAAGACCCCTGCATCGGCGAAGCCGCCGATGAAGTCCTTCTGCGTCCCGAACCCGTTGAGTGGCGGGAGGAGGACGATGAACGGCAGGGCGGTCGCGAACAGCGCTAGGCCGATCACGATCGAGAGGGACTGGTGCCGGCCCATGTACGCGCGGACGCGTCCGAGCGCGACGCGCCATACAGGGCTGGACGCCCGGCCGCTTCGCCCGGTGCCGCCGGCTGCGACCGGCGGCGTGCCCGTTCCCGACCGGCCGCTCATGCGCGGTCTGCCAGCTGCTGGCCCAGGATGCCGGTGGGCCGGAAGACCAGGACCAGCACCAGCATCCCGAAGACGACCGCCTCGCTCCAGCGGCCCTGGCCCCAGACGGAGCTGATGACCTCGAGGAAGCCGATCACAAAGCCGCCCAGCGCGGCGCCGGTCGTGTTGCCGATGCCGCCCAGGACGGCGGCCGTGAACGCCTTCAACCCGGCCTGGAACCCGATGTTGAACACCGTGATCCCGAAATACAGGCCCTGGACCACGCCCGCGGCGCCGGCCAGGGCGGATCCGACGAAGAACGTCAGCGCGATCGTCGTGTTGATGTCCACGCCCATCAGCTGGGCGGCGTCCCGGTCGATTGCCGTGGAGCGCATCGCGCGCCCCAGTCGCGTCCTGCTGATGAACAGCTGGAGCGTGGCCATGAGGCCGACGGCGAGGATGATGACGAACAGGTTGATGAGGCTGATCGAGAAGAAGCCGAACGTGAGCACGGTGTTCGGGATGATCTGCGGTGTCGTGACGATGGAGTTGCTGACCACCACGAACACGATGTTCTGGAGGATGAAGCTGACCCCGATCGCCGTGATGAGCGGCGCCAGGCGCGGGGCGTTGCGCAGGCGCCGGTAGGCGAGCCGCTCGATCACCACGCCGACGATGCCCATGACGACCATCGAGACGGCGAACGCGAGGAGAAGCACGCCCACGAGGAGGAGCGGGTCGGTGATCGCGCCCGAGAAGCCGAGCGTGGTCAGGAGCCACCACGACACGAACGAGCCGCACATGAAGATCTCGCCGTGGGCGAAGTTGATGAGCTCGATGATCCCGTAGACCATCGTGTACCCGAGGGCGATCAGCGCGTAGATCGCCCCGATCGTCACTGCGTTGATGAACTGCGCCTGCGCCTGCGGGATGGCGCTCGTGAAGGTGAGCTGCTGCGACGAATCCGAGACGATGCCCGCGAGGATGACGAAGTAAGCCACGGCCAGCGCGACAATGGCCGCCAGGGGTGCTCGCCACGGGACCGCCAGCGACCGCCGCCGCGCGGTGGCGCCTGTCATCGACCAGTCATCCGAAGGACTCCGCATGGGAGTCGGCCGGGGCACGCAGCATGCCCCGGCCGACCGCAGATCCGCCTGGATCAGGAGGAGGCGGGCTGACCGCCGCTACTTGAGCGGTTCCGCCGTGAAGTCACGCTGCTTGAGGAACTTCCAGGCCTTGCTGGCAGCGTCGTACTGGAAGTAGGAGATGATCTTCTGGCTGGTGTCGCCGTTCGCGTCGAAGCTGAACGTGCCCAGCGCGGTGTCGTACGTGTTGGACGGGGTCGCCACGTAGGCCCGGACGGCCTCGCGGAGCGCGGCCGGGTCGGTGATGCCGGCGCCGACCTTGGCAAGCGCCTGGAGGTAGACCTGCGCGCAGGCGTAGCCGGCTGCGCTGTAGGCGCCGGGGTCCGTGTTGAACATGGCCTTGTAGTCGGACGCGAACTGGGCGGCGTTGGGGATCTGGGTGGGGCCGGCCACGGTGCTGTAGGTGTTCGCGTCGCCGGCGGCGCCGGCGATCTGAAGGAACGAGCTCTTCGTGGCAAACGAGCCGTCGCTGATGCCATCACCGCCGCCCAGCGGGATGTTGGCGATGCCCTGCTGGCCCATCTGCAGGCGGAACAGGCCGATGCCGGAGGTGGTCACTCCGCCGTAGAAGACGTACTGCGGGGCGAGACCCTTGACCGTGGTCACGTAGCTCGTGAAGTCGGTCGTGGTCCCGGGGATCCCGTCACGCTTCAGGACCTTGCCGCCGAGGGCGGCGAACTGCGTCGCGAAGACGTCGGAGAGGCCCTTGCCGTAGGTCTGCGTGTCATCGGCGACGTAGGCGGTCGTGGCCTTGGCGATGTTGTAGGCGATGTCCGCCCCGGCCGCGCCCTGCAGGTCGTCGGTGGTCGCGACGCGGACATACGCGATCTTGGTCGGGTTGGTGGGCCGCAGCGACAGCGGATCGGCGCCGCCCCAGGGCTTCGTGAGGCCCGGGTTCGTGTTCGCAGGGCTGCACTGCATCAGGCCGGCCGCGTTGCTGACCGGGATCTCGGCCTGGGCGACGCTGGAGTTGTAGGGCCCGACGATCCCGATGACCGACGCGTCATTCGCGAGGGTCTGGATGTTCTTCGCGCCCTGCTGCGGGTTGTGCACGCCGTTGACGGCGTCGTCCTGCTGGTTGATGGTGACCGTGAAGCCCGGCACCTGGATCTTGGCGATTGCCAGCGCCACGCCATTCGCTGTCGGGACCCCGTTCGGGGCCTCGCCGCCGGTCATCGGCAGCTCGATCCCGATCTTGACGGCGATGTTGCCGGCCGCCGCGCTCGCCGCGGCGCTCGCCGCCGTGCTGGGGGCTGCTGCGCTGGCCGCAGCGCTGGCCGCGGCGCTCGGGGCCGCAG
>JADGQH010000167.1 GCA_017881985.1 Chloroflexota bacterium
GAGCGTCCCGGCGACCCGGGCGCGCCGCCAACGCCGGGCACGGAATGGGCGAGACGACCGCGCGAGGCGGGCGCGAGGTCGGCCGCTGGTTCCGGCGGGAGGTCGGCCGCAGGTTCCGGCGGAACCGGGGAGCGTACCCGGCGCGGGCGCGGTCCGCGCAAGGCGACTCTCGGATCGACCACGTACGACGAGGCGAGCGAGGCCGGCGAGCCGACCTGGGAGGGCGCTGATTGGTACGGCCCAGTGTCCGGCACCTACTGGACCGTCAACCCGAAGGAGTACGCCGACCCGCGCAAGCACGGCCCGGAGTACACGGCCCGCTGGGCGGGCAGAGCCGGCGTCGGGGCGCCGGAGCCGGCGCCCCGATCGTCGCGGGGCCCCATCCCCGGTGCTGCCGCAGGTGCATCTCCCGGCTGGGAGGCGCGGTCGCGCGTCGCGCCGGCGGCGACGCCTCGAACGAGGCCGGGCGTCGGGTCTGCCGCGTGGCCGCGACTCCTGGAGCGACTCGCCGCCGTGAAGGGCCGGTTGACGGGGCGACTGTGGCGAACCCGACCGTGAGCACGGCCGCTACGATGGGCCGATGAATCGTCGCGCCTCGTCCGACTTGTCCGGCGCCGCCCAGGAGTACCTCCTGGCCCTGCGGTCCGCCGCAGTCGAGGAGGCGCGCGTGACCGCGGCCACGGTTGCCCGGCACGTGGGCGTCTCCACGCAGGCGGCGAGCGAGATGTACCGACGCCTCGCGGCGGAGGGCCTGGTCTGCCAGGCGGAGGGGCGCGAGCTGACGCTCACCCAGCCGGGCCGAGCGGCGGCCGACGGGATCTTCCGCCGCCACGCCCTGCTCGAGTGGCTCCTGACCACCGTGGTCGGGCTGGGCTGGGCGGAATCGGACGTGGAGGCGGCACGCCTCCAGGGGGCCATCTCGCCGCGCGTGGAGGCTCGCCTCGACGAGCTCCTGGGCCATCCCGAGACGTGCCCCCACGGCAACCCGATCGACGTCGCGATCGCTGCCCGGCGGCCGGCCGGCGTGCCGCTCGCGAGCCTCGAGGCGGGCGACGTCGCAACGATCTACCGGATCACCGAGACGGCGGAGGAGGATCCCGCGCTCCTCTCATACCTGGAGGCGCGTGCGCTGACGCCCGGTGCGCGGATCGAGATCCTGGCCCGCTCCGCGTCGCTCGACGCCGTGACCCTCGACGGGCCGATCGGGCGGGCAACCCTTGGCCTGCGGCCCGCCTCGCTCGTCCACGTGCTGCGGGGCGAGGCGGATCCGTCCCTCTTCCATCGCGTCCCGGGCCGCCTCCGAACCGGCTGACTCGGCGGCCCGTGCGACCCCGACGTGCTCGGCGACCGTTGCCGCCCACGGCGCCCGTACAATCGCGGCCATGACGACCGTCCGTGTCCGCATCGCCCCGAGCCCGACCGGGCCGCTCCACATTGGCACGGCCCGGACCGCGCTCTTCAACTACCTCTTCGCGCGGCACGCCGGCGGGACGTTCATCCTCCGCCTCGAGGACACGGACGTCGCGCGCTCCACGCCCGAGTTCGAGGAGGACATCCTCGAGCACCTCCACTGGCTGGGCCTGGAATGGGACGAAGGCCCCGCAGCAGGCGGGCTTCCCGAGCGCGGCGCATTCGGACCGTATCGCCAGATGGCCCGGCGGGACCTCTACCGCGCGGCGGCGGAGCAGCTGCTCGCGGAGGACAGGGCGTACCCCTGCTATTGCACGGCCGAGGAGCTGGACGCGGACAGGAAGCTGCGCGAGGAGGCGAAGCTGCCCTCGCGGTACAGCGGCCGTTGCGCGGCGCTCACGCCGGACGAGCGCGCGGCCTTCGCGGCACAGGGCCGCAGGCCGGCAATCCGTTTTCGCATCGAGCCCGGGGTGGTCGCGTTCGACGACATGGTCCGCGGTCACGTGGAGATCGACGCGAGCGCGCTTGGCGGCGACCTGGTGATCGTCCGCGTCGACGGAACGCCGCTCTACCACTTCGGGGTCGTGGTGGACGATGCCGCGATGGGGATCACCCACGTGATCCGGGGCGAGGACCACCTCTCCAACACGCCCAAGCACATCCTCCTCTTCCGCGCCCTCCGGTATCCGGTGCCGGTCTTCGCCCACCTCCCGCTCATCCTCAACGCCGACCGGACGAAGATGAGCAAGCGCAAGAGCCAGACCGCGGTGAAGGACTACATCGCCGAGGGGTTCGTGCGCGAGGCGCTGGTCAACTACCTCGCCCTGCTGGGCTGGTCGACGGGGACGGAGGAGGAGATCCTCTCGCTCGACGACCTTGTCGGCCGCTTCGACACCGCCGCCATCCAGAAGGGCGGCGCGATCTTCGACCGCGGGCGGCTCGAGTGGCTCAACGGCCAGTGGATCCGCCGCCTTGCCGACGACGACCTCGCCTCGCGGCTGGCGCCGTTCCTTGCCGCCGAGGCGGCGGCGGGGCGCATCGACCGGGCGCCGTCGCCCGCCGACATCGTGGCGCTCCTGCCCATGGTCCGCGAGCGGCTGCCGGTCCTCGGGGCGATCGGCGAGCTCGTGGGCTTCCTCTACGTCGATGACCTCGTGCCCGACGCTGCGCTCCTCGTGCCGAAGCGCTGGGACGCCGCGACCGCACGCGCGGGGCTCGCCGTCGCCCTGGCCGCGATCACGGAGGCGGGCGAGGCGGGCTTCACGAAGGATGACCTGGAGCCGTCGCTGCGCGGGCTCGCCGACGCGCGCGGCTGGAAGGCCGGGGACCTGTTCATGGCGATCCGCGTCGCGATCAGCGGCCGGACCGCGACCCCACCGCTGTTCGAATCGATGGTGGCGCTGGGCCGGGCACGGACGCTCGAGCGCCTCGCGCGCGCCGTGGCGGTGCTCGCCGCGTGAGCCGCACGATCCTCGTCGTCGACGACGAACCCGTCCTGCGGGAGACCCTCGCCGAAGCGCTCGATGCGGACGGCTTCCGCGTGGTCACGGCCGCCGACGGCCGGGAGGCGCTCAGCCGCTTTCGCGAGCACCAGCCCGACCTCGTCGTCCTGGACCTGATGCTCCCCGAGCTCTCCGGGATCGAGGTCTGCCGGATCATCCGCGCGGAGTCGGGCGTGCCGATCGTGATGCTCACCGCGAAGAGCTCCGAGCTCGACAAGGTCGTCGGGCTCGAGCTCGGAGCGGACGACTACGTCACGAAGCCGTTCAGCCTGCGCGAGCTGAGCGCGCGGATCCGGGCGCTCCTGCGCCGGTCGGAGCAGCTCGCCGAAGCCCCGACACCACCGGTGGAGATCGGGCCGCTGACCGTTGACCTGGCCGGGCACCGGCTGCTCCGGGACGGCGAGCGCGTGCCGCTCAAGCCGAAGGTGTTCGAGCTGCTCGCGTACCTGCTTCGTCACCCGGGCCAGGTGCTGACCCGCGAGCAGCTGCTCGAGCACGTCTGGGGTTACGACTACGCGGGCGAGACACGCACGGTCGACGTCCACGTCCACTGGCTGCGCGCCGCGATCGAGCCGGACCCGGCCGCGCCGGTCTACCTCCACACCGTGCGCGGCGTCGGCTACGTGTTTCGTCGGCCCGCCTGAACGGCGCTCAGACGCCCTTGGCGGCGATCCGCTCCAGGATCTCGGCGGCGTCCTCCGCGGCGTCGATCGTCTCCTCGAGCGCGATGTAGAGGTCGCGGAACCGGATCACGTCGAGCGGGTCCATCCGCTCACGGAACAGGCGCCCGATCGCCGCCCGCGAGAGCCCGTCGGCCTCGTTCTCCAGCGTGTGCACGGACCGGAGGTGCGCCTGCATCGTCTCGGGCTTGTCGAGCATGCGGAGGGCCGCGAGGAGCTCGGCGCCCTGCCCGGCGATGATCCCGGCCAGCTGGCGTGCCTCGGGGGTCGGCTTATCGATCCCGTAGATCACGAAGGTCTCGGCGACCTCCTGGATCCCGTCCACCACGTCGTCGAGCCGGCTCGTGAGCTCGTGGATGTCCTCGCGGTCGAAGGGCGTGATGAAGGCGCGCTCGAGCCGGACCGCGATCTCCCCGTCGATCTCGTCGCCCTCGTGCTCGAGCGCCTGGATCGCGGCAACGCGCTCGTCGAGCCGGTCGTACGTGACGACGAGCTCCTCGAGCGCCCGCGCCGCGGCGAGGAGGTTCTCGCCGTCGCGGATGAAGATCTCGGTGAATGCTTCGTCGCGGGGGATGAGGCGGACCATGTGGCAGCTCCCTTGCAGCCCGTTACCGGACGCCGACGGTCGAGAGGACGGCCCACGCCAGCGCGCCCGCAAAGGCGGTGGCCGGGAGCGTCACGACCCAGGCAATGAGGATGGTGCGCGCCACGCCCCAGCGGACGCCGCGCGGCCCCTTGCTCGAGCCGACACCCATGATCGCGCTCGAGATGACGTGCGTGGTGGAGACGGGCATCCCGAAGTGGGCCGTCGCCAGGAGGACCGTCGCGGCCGTCGTCTCGGCCGCGAAGCCGTGGATCGGCTCCAGCTCCACCACCCGGTGGCCCATCGTCCGCATGATCCGCCAGCCGCCGACGGCAGTGCCCAGCGAGATCGCGCTGGCGGCCCCGATGATCACCCAGGCCGGGACGTCGACGGTCGGGATCACGCCCGCCGAGAAGAGCGCGAGCGTGACGATCCCCATCGTCTTCTGCGCGTCGTTCGAGCCGTGGCTGAAGGCCATGTACCCGGCCGACAGGACCTGGAGCCGCCGGAATCCCCGCGTCATCGGGCGCCGGCTCGCTCGCCGGAAGATCCAGTAGAGCGCGATCATGAGGAAGAAGGCGATGATGAAGCCGAGGACCGGCGACGACACGAGCGGCACCAGCACCTTGCCGACGACCCCGTCCCATTTCACGGCGCCGGTGCCGGCCGCCAGGATCGTGGCGCCGAGCAGGCCGCCGATGAGGGCGTGGCTGCTGGAGCTGGGGATGCCCAGCCGCCACGTCAGCAGGTTCCAGGCGATCGCGCCGAGAAGCGCTGCGATGACGATCGTCTGCGAGGTCGTGGCCTCGTTCACGAGACCCGCGCCGATCGTCTTGGCCACGGCGGTCCCGGCAAATGCGCCGATGAAGTTGAATGCCGCCGCCATGAGGATCGCGTGCTGTGGTCGCAGCGCCCGCGTTGCCACCGAGGTGGCGATGGCGTTCGCCGTGTCGTGGAAGCCATTGATGTAATCGAAGACGACCGCCATGAGCAGGACGACGACGAGCGTGGCGGTCACCAGCCGCAATCCGTAAGGGAACGTTTACGATCTGCTTCAGTGGGTCTGGCGGGCATCGCCGGCAAGTATCGCGCGCCGGGGCCTGTCCGGTTCGACAGTGGCGTAACTGAACGTTAACCCGTCGACCACACGGCCTTCACGGGCGCCATCGACGATCCATCGCGTGATCGTCGAGCCATTCCCCGGGCTGGAGCGTTCCCGCCGTCGCCTCCTTCGCCTCCATCGGACAGCGCCTGTCGCAGACGAACCCCTGGCCTCCGTGCTCTCCCTGCGTGCTGCCGAGCTCCTGCGGGCCGTCGAGACGGGGACCATCGTGCCGCACTGGCGGGTGCCGGGCTTCGGCCGCGAGGTCGACGAGATCCGGGCCCAGCTCGGGCCGATCGAGCTGCGCGGGACCCTCGCGGCGTCGTTCGGGCGGGAGGCCGGGCTTCGGATGGCCCTGCATGGGGCCGCTGCAGCGCCGCTCGACCTCGCATACGCAGTGCGCTGGCTCGAGCTGGACCCGAAGCGCCCGCGTCCCATCCCTGCCTGGACGAGGTGGCTGCCGGCCGAACCGGGCTGAAGGCCTCGAGCCGAGGCTCCGCCCGCGCTCCGGCCGCTATGCTTGGACCATGCGCCTGAGTCACCTGTTCTTCACCACGCTACGCGACGACCCCAACGACGCGGAGATGCCTTCGCATCGGCTGCTGGTCCGGGCCGGCTACGTCCGGCAGCTGGGCTCGGGGATCTACTCGCTGCTGCCGCTTGGCTTCCGGGTCGCCAAGCGGGTGGAGCAGGTGATCCGCGAGGAGATGGACCGGATCGGCTGCCAGGAGATGGAGATGCCGGTCGTGCACCCGGCGGAGCTCTGGCGCGAGACCGGCAGATACGACGCGATCGGGCCGGAGATGGCGCGCTTCAAGGATCGCGCCGGCCGCGACATGGTCCTCGCGATGACCCACGAGGAGGTCGTGGCCGACCTCCTGCGTGACATCGTGAAGTCCTATCGCCAGCTCCCGATGATGGTCTACCACTTCCAGACGAAGTGGCGCGACGAGCCGCGTGCGCGCGGCGGCCTGATCCGCGTCCGCGAGTTCGTGATGAAGGACTCGTACAGCTGCGACCTGGACCTCGCCGGGCTCGACGTGAGCTACGAGCGACACTACGAGGCCTACACGCGCATCTTCGAGCGCCTGGGGCTCCACGCGATCGCGGTCGCGTCCGACGTCGGGATGATGGGCGGCTCGCAGGCCCACGAGTTCATGGTCCTCAACCCGTATGGTGAGGACGTCCTGGTCCTGTGCGAGACGTGCGGCTTTTCGGCCAACCGCCAGGTCGCGACGGTCCGCGTCTCGGAGCCTCCGTCCGAGCCGGCGCTCCCGCTCGAGGAGGTCGCGACGCCGGGCGCGGCGACGATCGCCGACCTCGCGGCGTTCCTCGGAGTGAGCCCGGAGGAGACGGCGAAGGCAACGTTCTTCGTGGACCGCGACGGCCGCCTGATCACGGCGATCGTTCGCGGCGACATGGACGTCAACGAGACGAAGCTCGCCAACGCCGCGCAGGCCGCCGACCTCCGGCCCGCCCGGACGGAGGAGATCGAGGCTGCCGGGATGGTGCCCGGCTACGCGTCGCCGATCGGCGCTCACAACACGTTCGTGGTGGTCGACACCCTGGTTGCCCGGTCGTCGAACCTCGTCGCCGGGGCGAACCGGCATGGGTTCCACCTGCGCAACGTGAACGTCCCGCGCGACTACGCGCCGGACCTCGTTGCGGACCTCTCGAGCGCCCGCGAGGGTGACGGCTGCCCGACCTGCGGCGCGCCGGTGGTCCTGCGGAACGGGATCGAGGTCGGCAACATCTTCAAGCTCGGGACGAAGTACACGACCGCGCTTGGCGCCGAGTACCTCGGCGAGGACGGGGGCCGCCACCCGATCGTGATGGGCAGCTACGGGATCGGCGTCGGACGCGCCCTCGCCTGCGTCGTCGAGGCGCATCACGACGCGAAGGGGAT
>JADGQH010000168.1 GCA_017881985.1 Chloroflexota bacterium
GTCGCGGCCGTCACCCAGCAGGGCCTCGCCGCAAAGATGACCCATATCAGCACGGGCGGCGGCGCGTCTCTCGAGCTGCTCGAAGGGCGGACGCTGCCCGGCATCGCGATCCTTCCGGACCGCGATCTGGCCGGCGCCGCCGGGAGTGCATCGTGAACACAGAGATCGAGCTCATCGAGGCGCGCGAGATCCTCGACTCCCGGGGCAACCCGACCATCGAGGTCGACGTGGTCCTCGCAGACGGCTCCGTCGGCCGGGCCGGGGTGCCGTCGGGTGCCTCAACCGGCATTCACGAGGCAGTCGAGCTCCGTGACGGCGACAAGAAGCGCTTCGGCGGCAAGGGCGTCCTCAAGGCCGTCGCAAACGTCCGCGAGACGATCGCGCCGGCCCTCCTCGGCGCGGACGCGGCCGACCAGCCCGGCATCGACGCGGCGCTGATCGACCTCGACGGGACGCCGAACAAGGGGAACCTCGGCGCCAACGCCACCCTCGGCGTCAGCCTTGCCTGCGCGCACGCTGCCGCGGCGGCGCACGACCTGCCGCTCTACCGCTACCTGGGGGGCGCCGGGGCGCGGATCCTGCCGGTCCCGTTCTTCAACATCCTCAACGGCGGCAAGCACGCCGTGAACTCCACGGACTTCCAGGAGTTCATGATCGCGCCGATCGGCCGGCCGACCTTCGCGGAGGCATTCCGGGCCGGCGCGGAGGTCTTCCACGCCCTCAAGGCGATCCTCCACGACGGCGGCTTCTCCGTGGGCCAGGGTGACGAGGGCGGCTTCGCCCCGTCTCTCCCGTCGAACGAGGCGGCGGTCGAGGTGATCCTCCGGGCGATCGAGAAGGCCGGCTATCGGCCGGGCGAGGATGTCGCGATCGCGCTGGATCCAGCGACGAGCTCGATCCTCGTCGAGGGGACGGGCGTCGAGGGCGTGACCGGCCAGTACCTCCTGGAGCGCGAGGGCCGGACCCTCGACTCCGGCGAGATGGTGGACCTGTGGGAGCGCTGGATCGCCAAGTACCCGATCGTCTCGCTCGAGGACGGCCTCGCCGAGGACGACTGGGCCGGCTGGAAGGAGCTGACCGCCCGCCTGGGGAGCACCACCCAGCTCGTCGGTGACGACATCATCGTGACAAACCCCACGATCATCGCCCGCGCCATCGAGGAGAAGGCGATGAACTCGGCCCTGATCAAGCTCAACCAGATCGGGACGATCACCGAATCGATGGCAGCCATCGAGATGGCCCGCCGCGCCGGCTGGACGGCGATGGTCAGCCACCGGTCCGGCGAGACGGAGGACACGACCATCGCCGACTTCGTCGTGGCCATGGGAACCGGCCAGATCAAGACCGGGGCCCCGTCGCGCTCCGAGCGCGTCGCGAAGTACAACCGGCTTCTCCGGATCGAGGAGGAGCTGGGCGACGGCGCGCGCTACCTCGGCCGCCACGCGCTCGCCGGCGCGCCGCCGATGCGCGCGTGACCCTGGCGCACCTCGCGGCCCCGACCGGCACGCCGGTCGGGGCCGCATGCTTCCCGGGGACGCTCGGCGGCGACGGCGCCGGGCTGCCACGCCGATGAGCCGATTCCTGGATCGGTTCGTGGACCGGGGCGCGATCTACGCCGGCTGGGTCGGGGTCGGCATGGCGATGACGATCGCCGTCAGCTTCCTCCTGGTGATCCCCATCGAGCCCGTCTTCTGGCTGGCGGCGCCAATCGCCGGGGTCCTGATCGGCTACTACGCGAATGCTCGTGCCGACCGGCGCGCCGGCCCATGGCGCCGGATCCTGCTCAACGGGATCTTCGCCTCGCTCTTGACCGCGATCACGCTCGCCGTCCTTTTCGTCGGCACGAAGGCGATCTTCTTCTTCGCCGACAACGGCTACCGCGATGCCAGCCAGGGCGGCCCGATCGCGGGTTGCGTCTCCGGCGCCGATTGCGTCTACCAGCGCTACCTCGCCGAGGACGGCAAGGCGGCGCAGTTCCAGGAGGCCGGGATCACCGACGTGGCCTCGTTCTCGGCGTTCTACTGGCGCGAGCAGCTGGGGACCACCGGCACGGTCACGATGCTGTGCCTCGCGGGCGGCGTCCTCGGAGCCGCGATGTACGGGTTCGCGCGTCCGAGGGCCCGGCGTCCCGAAGCTGCGCCCGGAGTCCCGACGGCCTGACGACCGACGGCCGGGCCCGCCCGGGGATCAGCCGCCGACCGCCAGCAGGATTGCCCCCGCGGCGATGCACGCGGCACCGCCCAGGCGCCACGCGGCCCCCTCGCGCTCGCCGAGGCGCAGGACGCCCCACCCGGCCGCCAGGACGGTCGCCGACTCGCGGAGCGGCGCCACGCCTGCTAGCGGGGCGATCGCGAGGGCTGTGAGGACCAGCGTGTAGCCCGCGACCATGAAGATCCCGGCCCCGAGCGGGCGCCGCCAGCCCGGGTCTGCGGCGCTCCCCGGGACGGGCCGTGGGCCGACGATCCGGAGCGGCGCGGCGGCGAGGACGGCACCGAGCCCGATGCTGCCGCCCGCGAAGAGCAGCCACCCGTAGAGCCAGGCGGGTCCCGTCCGCGCCCCCAGCCGGTCCACGAATGTGTACGCCGCGATCATGACGCCGATGGCCAGGGCCGGGGCGAGGGAGCGTCGGGCGGCCCCCGGCACGGCGGCCGCGAGCGTCCCGGCCACGAGGAGCCCGACGCCGGCCAGCTGCAGGGGGGCGAGCTCCTCGCCGAGGATCGCGATCCCGATGAGGGCGCCGAGCAGCGCCGCCGATCCGCGCGCCACCGGGTAGACGGTCGAAAGCGCGCCGCCGCGGTAGGCGGCGCCGAGGGCGACCCAGTAGACGACCTCGAGAAGGACCGAGATCGTCACGAGCGGCAGGGCGCTGTCGGTGAACCCGGGCCGCCCGCCGAGGAGCCAGGCCCCGACCGCGAACGGGGTGGCGACTGCCGTTCCGAGCCAGACGGCGCGCGCCGTCGCGCGCAGCGGCTCGCCCGACGACTTGACCGATGCGTTCCACGCCGCGTGCAGGAGCGCGGCGATCAGGACGAGCGCGGTCGCGGCCAACGGCATCGGGCGAGTCTACGGGCCGCGGCAGGCGCGCGAGCATCCGGCGGCGGGGCGGCGGCGGGCCCGTGCACGCGGTTGCCGTGCCGTCCCGGATGAGGCAGCCGTGCGGCTCCTGGAGGCTGCCGCGGGCGCCCACTCGCCGCCTGGGAATCGTTCGACCCCGGGCGATGCGCCCGGGGTCGAACAGGTCGTGCGGAGGGAGCGGCGCCGATCGCCGGCGCCGGAGGCCTTCTCGGCCTACTTCTTCGGCGTCGCCTTGGCCTTGACGGGTGCCTTGGCCTTGACGGGTGCCTTGGCCTTGACGGGCGCCTTGGCCTTGACGGGTGCCTTGGCGGCGGCATCGGCGTCGGACGCCTTTGCCTTCGGTGCTGCCTTGGCGGCTGCGGCCTTCGGCTTCGCGGCCGCCTTTGCGGCACCAGCGGCCTTCGGGGCGGCCTTGACCGCCGGCTTCTCGGCCGTGGTCGTGGCGGCCTTCGATGGGGCGCGGACGCGCGCCTTGGGGGCGGCGGCCGGCGCCGGCGCAGCCGCCTTGGTCGCCTCGACGTCGGTCCGGCCGGCCCGCGCGATCGCGGCCTTCGCCTTCCCGGCTGCCGTCTGGGCGCCCTTGGCCTTCGCGGCCTTGCCGGCCGCGATGCGTGCCTTGGCGGCCTTCGCCGCGGCCGCAGTGCCGGTGATCTTGGTGATCTTGGCGGCTGTCTGGACGGATGCGCCGCCGATCGCGGCCGCCACCTTGCGGGCCAGGCGTGACTTGCGCCGCGCAGCCGTGTTCGGATGGAGGGCGCCGACCTTGGCGGCCTTGTCGAGCGCGCTCATGGCCTCGGCGAGCGAGACGTTCGCGTCGCCCTCGACCTGGCCGGTCGCGATCCTGAGGGTCTTGGTGACGAGGGTCTTGGCCTTCGTGCGCCGCGGGGCGTTGATCGCCTCACGACGTTCGGCCTGACGGACCCGCTTCAGGCCGGACGGCGTCCGTGTGCCGGTCCAGCCGCGGGGCGAGTGAGCCACTGGCGTTCTGTCCTCTGGTGGGGAAGGATTGTCCTTGGGCGGGTGCCGCGCAGCGGGAGAGGACACCGCGACGGCGCGACCGCGAATGTTACCAGACGAGCCCGGGGGCGACCAACGGCGGGTCGGCGGCGCATCAGGGCGACGGCCACGGACCCGGCCGGCGATGCCCGTTCGCAGGGCCGACAGCGTCCGCTACACTCGCAGCCCGATGTCGATCCCCCAGTCACGCCTGCGCAACTTCTCGATCATCGCCCATATCGATCACGGCAAGTCGACGCTGGCGGACCGGCTGCTCGAGCAGACCCACACGATCGACCCCCGACAGATGACCAGCCAGGTCCTCGACTCGATGGACCTCGAGCGCGAGAAGGGGATCACGATCAAGGCGCGCGCGGTCCGCATGGAGTACGCGGCCGCCGACGGCCTGGTCTACGGCCTCAACCTCATCGACACGCCCGGCCACGTCGACTTCGCCTACGAGGTGAGCCACAGCCTGCAGGCCTGCGAGGGCGCCGTCCTCGTCATCGACGCGTCCCAGGGGATCGAGGCCCAGACGCTCGCCAACGTCCACCTGGCGCTCCGCCAGGACCTCGTGATCGTGCCGGTCATCAACAAGATCGACCTGCCCTCGGCGCAGCCGGACGTCGTGATGGACGAGCTGGAGAACGTGCTCGCCATCCCGCGCGAGGAGGTGCTCCTGGCGTCGGCGAAGGACGGAACCGGGATCATCGAGATCCTGGAGGCGATCGTGGCCCGAGTGCCTCCGCCGAAAGGGAATCCCCGGGGTCACCTCCGTGGGCTGGTCTTCGACTCCCACTACGACCAGTACAAGGGCGTCGTGACCTACGTCCGCCTGGCGGAGGGCACCATCCACGAGCACTCGCGGATCCGCATGATGGGCTCGGGAGCGGAGACCGAGATCCTCGAGCTCGGCGTGTTCCGCCCGCAGCTCGTCCCGGTGCAGCAGCTCTCCGCCGGTGAGGTCGGCTACATCGCGACGGGCCTCAAGAGCGTCCGCGACGCGCAGGTCGGCGACACGGTCACCGACGCGGCTTCGCCCGCCTCCGAGCCGCTGCCAGGCTACCTGCCCGCCAAGAGCCTGGTCTTCGCGGGGATCTACCCGATCTCCGGCGAGGATTACCCGCTCCTCCGCGACGCGATGGAGAAGCTGCACCTCAACGACGCCAGCTTCACGTTCGAGGCCGAGAGCTCGATCGCCCTCGGCTTCGGCTTCCGCTGCGGCTTCCTGGGCCTCCTCCACATGGAGATCGTCCAGGAGCGACTGGAGCGCGAGTTCTCGCTGGAGCTCATCGCCTCGGCGCCGTCCGTGGAGTACCGGGTCACGCCCATGGGGGGAGGGCCCATCCTCGCCGTCGACAACCCGGCCCTCATGCCCTCGGCCGGCGAGATCGAGACGATCGAGGAGCCATGGGTGAAGCTCTCGGTGATCACGCCTTCTACCTACATCGGTCCGCTCATGGAGCTCTCCACGAACCGACGCGGCACCTTCACGAGCATGGAATACCTCGACCCCGCCCGGGTCCTCCTCTCCTTCGAGATGCCGCTCGCGGAGCTGATCATCGACTACTTCGACCAGCTCAAGAGCCGCAGCCAGGGCTACGCGTCGATGGACTACGAGGAGCTGGGCTACCGCGCGGCGCGCCTCGTCAAGCTCGACGTGCTGGTGAACGGCGAGCCGGTGGACGCCCTGTCCCTGATCGTGCACCGGGACAAGGCCCAGACCGCCGGCCGGCAGCTCACCGAGAAGCTGAAGGAGCTCATCCCGCGCCAGATGTTCGAGGTGCCGGTGCAGGCCGCGATCGGGTCCACCGTGGTGGCGCGGGAGACCATCCGCGCGATGCGCAAGAACGTCCTCGCCAAGTGCTACGGTGGCGACATCACGCGGAAGCGGAAGCTGCTGGAGAAGCAGAAGGAAGGCAAGCAGCGCATGAAGCGCGTCGGATCGGTGGAGATCCCGCAGGAGGCCTTCCTCGCCGTCCTGCGCATGGGCGAGACCAGCTAGGCGCCGCGGCCGTCCGGTGGAGGAGCTGCTTCGCGCTCTCGTGACGCTCGGCATCGCAAGCCTGCTGTGCCTCCTGCGCCTCGAGGCCGCCACGTTCCGAGCCGCGGAGTACGACGAGCCGTCCGTGGACGGACGCGCCAGCACATTCCGGCTTCGGATGGGCTGGTATGTGCTCGGGCTCTCCCTTGTGGTCGCGGCCCTGGTCATCCACCCGGCGCCCGCCAGCGACCTCCTGCTCGGGCTCGGCGATCGGGCCGGCGCGATCCTCGGCGGTTTCGCGCTCGGGGCCATCGGGACGGGGCAGGCGGTGCTCTTCGCACGACGCCGCTACGCCCGGCTGCGGATCCCTCCACTCTGGTCGTATCCGGACGCCATGCTCAACGCGCTCGGGACCGCGCTCATCGACGAGGCAACCTTCCGTGGCCTCATCCTGGGCTTCCTTCTCCTGGCCGGCATCGATCCGACCCTCGCCATCATCGCCCAGGCCCTGCTCTATGTTCTCGCAACGCGCACGGCAGCCCCGGGTCGCAGCCCGTACGTCTTCGCCCTCGCGCTGTGGATGGGGCTCGCCGCGGGCTGGCTGACGGCGGTGACGGGCGGAATCGGCGCTGCATTCCTGGGGCACGCCGTCACCCGGATCGCCGTCTTCGTGTGCACCGGCCACGCCGGCCAGCCGGCGGCGCGCGGCCACGAGGCCGAGGATTCGTGGGAGTACCGACGATCGCCGGACGGATGGCGGCAGGCGGAGCGCCCGGGCGAGGAGGCGCGGGCGGATCGATGACGAGCGGCGACGGGCCGGCGCCCACGGCCCCGGTCGCGCTGTATGTCCACGTCCCCTTCTGCCGTTCGCTCTGCCCGTACTGCGACTTCGTGGTCGTGGCCGGCGCAGCGGCGGTGGGTCCGCGCAGTCGCGTCGCCGGGTACCTGCGAGCCGTCCTGGTTGAGCTCGACCTGCGCGCCGATGCGCTCGACGCCGCGTTCGGGGCGCCCGGAAGCCCCACGCGGCCGCGCCTCGAGACGGTCTACCTCG
>JADGQH010000169.1 GCA_017881985.1 Chloroflexota bacterium
CCCGCCGGGATTTCGCCGCGGTGACGCTTCGCGACGGGCGCGTCCTCGTGACGGGCGGCCTCGATACGCACGACCAGGACCGCTGGCGGGCCTACTCGAGCTCGTATGTGTACGACCCATCGACAACGGCAGGGAGCTGGACGAAGGTCGGCCTCCTTGGGACCGCGCGCGTGTCGCCGGCGGCGGCGGTCCTCCCCGACGGGCGGGTGCTCGTCGCGGGGGGCGCCTACAAGGACGGCCCGCCGTATGACAGCACCGGGTCGTCGGGCATCACGCTCGCGGTTGCGATGTCGGGCGCGCCCGACGAGGGGACGGGCGGGGGTGGCCGGTTCGACGATATCGCCCCGCCGAGCATCGGCGTCGCGCTCGCGACGGCGGAGCTCTTCAACCCCTCGACGGGACAGTGGTCCCCCGCTGGCTCGATGCGCTTCGCGCGGGCCGGCGCGACGGCAGCGACCCTGTCGGACGGCCGGATCCTCGTCGTCGGGCCGAGCTCCTCGGGAAACGGGAGTGGCGATGCCCGGATGGACGCGCGTGTCTATGGCACGGCCGAGGTCTACGATCCCGCGACCGGACGCTTCGCGCTCGTCGGCAGCCTCCCTCCGATCGACCGGGTGGCAATCGCGGCAGCGGGCGTCAATGTCCCGACCTCCGATCCGTCGTGGACCCAGATCGGCACGCTGGTCGCACTGCCCGACGGGGGTGCGCTCCTGGTCGGGCACAGCGACGAGTGGAAGCACGAGGGCTCGGTGTCTCGCAGCTTCCGATTCGACGCGCCGACCGGGAGCTGGCACCAGGTCGGCCCGGCCAGCGCGGGCGTCAACGACTGGAAGGCCGAGACGTGGCGCCAGACGCCGGGGGTCGACCTGGCGGGGGCCTTCGCCGCGGCGCTTCCCGGCGGGCACGTGCTCGTGGCCGGAGGCACCACGTACAACGGGATCGACAGCTGGGAGAAGTCGCGGGTCGCTCGCCTGTACGACCCTGCGACGGACACGTGGTCGAGCCTGCCGTCGATGCCGACCGGGCGCCAGGGCGGCATGACGATCGCCCTGGCAGATGCGTCGGTTCTCCTCATCGGCGGGAACGATACTTCGACGGACTCCGACGCCTCGACCGCGGTCAGGTTCGCCCCGTCGCCGTGATCCGGCGCGGCCCGTCCGATCGGGCACGCCGGCGGCATTCGAAGCCGAGGACGTCTTCGTCTCGCCGCGTTCAGTCCAGCGGCATCGTTCCCGCATCGCTTTCAGCGCCGCGTCAGGATCGGATCCCACCCTTCATCCTGCCGACCGGCGCTTGGGGCGATTCGCTCGGATCACATGCTGGAAGGTGTTCCGTTCGGCCACGGGCCGGCTGAGCGGCAGGGGGAAACGACGTCGTGGACCTTGCGGGGCGGGAGTTCGAGACTCGGTGCCTGGCGGAGCAGCTCGGCTGCGAGGTCAGGAGGGACCAGGCCACCCTCGAGTGGCGATGGACGCGGAATCCGATCCCCGGCGCCGCTCCGCTCAAGCAGCGGCTCCCCGTTGAACACGACGACCGGTACACCATCTGGGACCTGCGCTTCGGCCTCGAACGCTGGGTTCGCAGCCCACGTTCCAGCGGCCGGTGGACCATCGAAGAAGTCGAGGCCTGGCTGGCGGGGCAGGAACCGAATGGACCATGCCCGTCCACCCGGGGTCGCCGACCATGCATCGCCGTCGGAGGCCTGGGCCACCGCTCTCCGCACGCGTGGGCCAGCCCGACCGCAGACACAGCCCCGGTACGTGGCCGCGGCACCCGGAAACGCACGCCCGGGTACGATCTCATCGTCGGGTGACCCATCGACAGCCCGGCGACAGTGGGCCGTCGGAGGGTCGTCATGCGTTCGAAATACCGCCGCCGACAGCCGCCCCCGCAAGAGCTGCGGCCGCGCGCCGGCGGTCGCACCGTCCCGATCGTTGTCGGGCTGGTCCTTGTCGTCCTGGGGGCGGCGCTGGCCCTGACCGTTGAGCGGCTCGTCCCGGCCGCACCCGGCCAGGTGGCGCGTGTATCGCCGGCTCCGTCCACCCTGCCTCAGGTGGCTTCGAGCCCCTCCGCGAGCGCCCAGCCGGTCGCGAGCATCGCGCCGACGGCCATCCCGAGCCCGGCCGCGCCGGCCCTGGAAGCCCAGATGCCGCGCACGATCAACGGCACGATCCTCACGATCAAGAGCGCCACGAACGCGGCGAGCCTGGGCGGCGACCCGAGCAGCCGAGCGCTCAGCGCAGCGATGACGAGCCTCGGGAAGAAGCCCGGCGATCTCGAGATCGCGGAGGCGTATGACCCCGCCGGAGCGCTGGCCCTGACGGTCCTCGGGTTCCGCGTGCCGGGCGTCGATCCGGTGAAGCTGCGCACCGTCGTGCTGGAGGCCTGGCTGTCGACCAAGACGGCGGGCGTCACGTCGTCGAGCGTGACCCTCTCCGGCACGCCATCGACACAGGTCTCCTACGGCGACGCCGGCCCGAGCAACTACGTGTTCGTCCACGGGGACAGCACGTTCGTCGTCGTGACGAACGACCAGGCCCTCGCGGTCAGCGCCGTCGCCGCGATCGCGGCGCCTTCGTCGACGGCCTCGCCCGCGGCGCCCTCGCCCGCACCGTCCGGGACGTAGCGAAGGGCTGCCGTCGACCCAGGGCGGGAGGCGACGCGGCGGCTCTCAGGGAAGCGGTCGCCAGAGCCGTCCGAGGAGGATCGACGCAGCCGCGAGGAGTGCGCCGAGGGCGACGAACCCAAACCCGATCTCGGTCACCTCGTGCCTGGTGATGAGGGACGTCGGCAGGCTGGCGAAGACGCTCTCGAGCTCGGCGGCACTCTCGGCCGGATGGTAGGTCCCGCCTGTGAGATCAGCGACCTGCTTGAGCGTGGTGTCGTCGATGCCGCGCCTGAATCCGCCGCCCCCGCCCCCGCCTCCGAAGCCGCCGCCGAACCCACCGCCGAACCCGCCCGGCGGCTCGCGACCCACGAATTGCGGGGCGCACGTCGGGTCGAGGGCGCCGCCGCCGGCTGTCCCGAAGCCGATCGTGAAGACACGCACGCCGCGATCGGCGGCCTGCTGCGCGGCGTCGAGGGGTCGCGGACCGGTGTTGCTCACGCCGTCGGTGAGCAGGACCACGATGTCCGGGGCATACGCTCCCTTCGGAACCGGCGTGGGTGGGACGCCGGGCCGCGAGTCCGTCTGGCTGGGGGCCACCGCAGCGTCGATCTCGGCGATCGCGTCGATCGAGGTCAGGAGGCCGCTCCCGATCGCTGTTCGACGGCCGGTCGCGAGGCTTCGCAGCGCGGCAAGGAGCGTCTCGACGTCGGTCGTCGGTGCCTGGACGAGCTCGGCGAATCCGCTGAACGCGACGATCCCGATCTGGGTCGTGGATCCCTGGTGCTGGATGAACGCTGCAGCGGCGGCTTCGGCTGCCTGGAGCCGGCTCGGTGGGATATCGGCCGAGCACATGCTTCCGGACACGTCGATCGCGAGGATGATGCTGGTCTGGTTCGTAGGCACGCTCACGATCAGCACGGGGCGGGCGGCGGCGAGCGCGAGCGCGCCCACCGCGAGGACGAACAGGGCAAACGGCAGATGGCGACGCAGGCGGGATGATCCCGGCAATGCCTCGCGGACGAGGGAGAGGCTGGAGTAGCGGACCCCGGACGGTCGACGACGCCGCAGGCTCCACGCGTAGACCCCGACGAGGATGGGCAGGACCGCGAGCGCCAGCAGCAGGCCCGGCCACAGGAAGTCCACCTACGGCCTCCGGGCGCCGAGCGACGCGGCCGTGCCGGCGACCGACGCGGGCTGGCCGGCGATCGCCGCGGCCTGGCCGGCGACGAGCGGTTTCCCCGCGCGCCAAGTTGGGATCATGGCAGGCGCCCGAGCCACAGGATCGATGCCATGCCGCCGGCCGCCAGGAGGAGGATGCTCGCCCCCGCGAACAGCGCGGTGATCTCGATCTTCTGCGGTTCGACGACCAGGCGCGTGTCGAGGTTGGCGTAGATCGAGCGGAGCTGCTGCGCGTCCTGCGCTCGGTAGTAGGTGCCCTGCGTCGTGTCGGCGATCTGCTGGAGCAGCGGCTCGTTGAGCTGCGTGTGGACCTGGAACCCGTTGAGGTTCACGGTGGTGCCCGCGGGGCTTCCGAGGCCGACCGTGAAGATGCGGATGCCCTGGTCGGCCGCGGCCTGCGCCTCGGTCGCTGGGTCGGGCGATTCGTTGTTCTCGCCGTCCGTGAGCAGGACGATGACCGCCGACGTGTGGGTGCCCGCCGGCACCGGGGACGGCGTGGGAGTCGGCGCGGGCGAGCGGTTGCTGTAGTAGTTCTGGGCCGGCGGCGACTCGGCGAGGGAGATGGTCTGCAGCGAGGCGCGGATCCCCTGGCCGAGCGACGTGCCTCGTTCCGGCGCGAGCCGGTTGATGGCGGCCAGCACGCTCGCCTGGTCGTTCGTTGGCGCCTGGACGGAGAGCCCGCTGTCGCTGAACGCCACCACGCCGACCACCACGCTCGCCGGCTGCTGCTCCACGAAGTCCGTGGCAGCGGCCTTGGCCGCGGCGATCCGAGTCGGCTTCAGGTCATCCGCTGCCATGCTGCCGGAGACGTCGAAAGCGAGAATGACCGTCCCTTCCTCGCGAGGCAGGGAGACCGTGCCCTGCGGACGGGCCAGGGCCACGCCCATGACCGCGAATCCGGTCAGGAAGAGCGCCGCCGGGATCCGCCGCAGCCGTCGGGAGCGTCGGCCGATCGTGCCGGCGAGGCCAAGACCGCCGGGCGCCGCGGCTCGACGGCGTCGCCGCCGGTCCAGCGCGGCGGCCAGCAGCGCTCCCACCGGGATCACGGCGAGGAGGAGCAGCACGGCGGGCCAGATGAAGGTCATCGGCTATCGCCGGCGCCGTCGATGCCGGAGCGTCGCGATCCGGACGATGGCGCGGACGAGGTCCTCGTCCGTCGAAAGGGAGACGGCCTCTACGCCGGCCCGTGCGAACGCGCCATTCACCGCGGTCTCGCGCCGGGCCGCGGCCGCCTCGAAGCGCTCCCGGAACCTGCGATCGTGGGTGTCCACGTAGAGCTGCTCCCCGGTCTCCGCGTCCTCCATGATCAGCGGACCAACGTCGGGCAGGGTGACCTCGCGCGGGTCGATCAGACGGACGGCGAGCACCTCGTGGCGCCGGGTGAGCAGGTGAAGCGGCCGCTCCCAGCCCGGCTCGCTGATGAAGTCCGAGATGACGAAGACGAGGGATCGCCGCTTGAGCGCCTGCCGGGCGGCATCGAGGAGCGGGCTCAGGTCGGTGAACGGGGCGCGGGCCAGCTGGGGCTGGCGGAGCAGATCCTCGATGAGGCGAAGCACCTGGACTCGTCCGCCCCCGGCGGGGATGGTCCGCTCCACGCGGCTGCCGTAGAAGACGGCGCCGACCCGGTTGCCGCGACGCGTCAGGAGTCGGGCGAGGGTCGTCACGAAGTCGATGAGCACGGTCCGTTTCAGGCGCTCGGTCTCGACCGTGCCGAAGTCGACCGACGGGCTGAGGTCGAGGAGGAACCAGGCCGTCAGGTCGCGGTCCTCGGTGTACTGGCGGACGTACGGGGTGTCGAGGCGGGCGGTGACGTTCCAGTCCATGGATCGGACGTCGTCCCCCGGCTGGTATTCGCGGAGGCCCGCCAGGTCGACGCCGCTCCCGTGGAACAGGCTGCGGTAGTCGCCCTGGAGCAGGCCGTCGAGCCGCCGGACGACGTGCCAGTCGAGGCGCTGGAGGATGCGCTCAGGCGCCGATACGGACGTTGGACGCCTCCCGCAGCGGTACGACAGGGGCCGGCACGCGCTTGAGCACGGTGGCGAGCACGTTGTCGCTCGTCACGTCGTCCGACAGGGATTCGAACGACAGCACGATGCGGTGTCGCATCACGTCGTGGACCATGTCGTACACGTCCTGCGGCAGCACGTAGTCGCGCCCGCGGACATACGCGAGGGCACGTGCGGTCAGGATCAGGTTGATCGACGCTCGCGGGCTCGCCCCGTAGGTGATGTAGCGGGCCAGCTCCGGCATCCCGTACGCCTTCGGGTTCCGGGTCGCCGTGGCCAGGCGGACCGCGTAGTCGATCAGGGCCGGGTCGACATAGACGGCGTCCGCCTCAAGCTGCAGCGCGAGCAGGTTGTCGGTGGTCAGCACGCGCTGCACCGGGTCCAGGCGACCGGTCATCCGTTCGACGATGACGAACTCCTCGGTCGTGCTCGGGTAGCCCACGAGGACCTTGAGCATGAAACGGTCGACCTGGGCCTCGGGCAGGGCATACGTGCCCTCCGTCTCGATCGGGTTCTGGGTGGCGAGCACGAGGAAGGGGTCCGGCACGCCGAAGGTCTCGCGTCCGATGGTGACCTGCCGCTCCTGCATGACCTCCAGCAGCGCGCTCTGGACCTTGGCAGGCGCGCGATTGATCTCGTCCGCGAGGAGGAGGTTGGTGAAGACAGGCCCGAGCGACGTGCTGAACTCGCCGGTCTTCTGGTTGTAGATGCGGGTCCCGACCAGGTCCGACGGCACGAGATCCGGGGTGAACTGGATGCGCTTGAAGTCGCCGCCGATCGACGCCGCGAGCGTCTTGATGGCCATCGTCTTGGCCAGGCCGGGGACCCCTTCCACGAGCAGGTGGCCCCGTGCGAGCAGGGCCACGACCAGCCGCTCGAGCAGGTGGTCCTGGCCGACGATGACCTTCTTGACCTCGTAGAGCACGCGCTCCAGCGGTGCGATCCGCGCTTCGCTCGCCCCGTCGTCCACTGGCATTCCCCTTCGTTCGTGCCGGGTCTGCGGCGACCGGACCGGCCCCGCCCTGGCGATGGATTCCTAGTCGGGCGGGAGTCCCGCCGCGCCACCCGCGACATCGATCGGCACGGCCAGGCCGATCCCGATGAAGACGCCCTCCTTCGTCGGATTGACAAGGGCGGTCACGATGCCGACGACCTGGCCATCCCGGTTCAGCAGCGGGCCGCCCGAGTTGCCCGGGTTGACGGCCGCGTCGACCTGGATGAGGTTGAGCAGCACCTGGGCGCTGTTCGGCACCTGGAATGATCGTCCGAGCCCCGACACGACCCCCGAGCTGATGGAGCCATACAGGCCGAA
>JADGQH010000170.1 GCA_017881985.1 Chloroflexota bacterium
TCCTGCGCGGGCGGCACTCGTCGGCTGCCCACTCGATGACGGTCCCCTCCTCGAGGCGTGGCGCCCCATCCACGCCAGGGAGACCGGGGCGATCCGCTACCGCTGGGCGGTCGACCCGAAGTTCGCGGGACCGCTGCCGGCATGGGTGGGTCTCGAGAACAGCTGGACGCCGAGCCGCGGCGGCGACGCCGAGGCGCTCGCCGAGGTCCCCGACCGGCAGCCCCTGTTCACGGCCCGCCTCGTCACGCCGATCGTCCTCGCCGACATGCTCGAGCTCCTCGGGCGGGCGATCGAGCGCGGGGACGACACCTCGGAGCTCGCGCGCGAGTACCTCGACGAGGCCATGCCGAAGGTGCGCCGAGACGCGGCGAACTGGGTGCAGGAGCTGCATGCCTGGAGCGACACGTGGGCCCTCTGGGCGCTCGCCCGGCGACCCTCCGCGCTCGGCGCGCTCCATCCCTTCGCGCTCGCGATCGCCGACGCCTACGCGGCGGCCGCCCGGAGGGCCGGTGGTCGCGTGCTCGGGACCCGCTTCCCGTACCACCTGGTCCCGCTCGTGTCGGGGAGCGCGCAGCTCGCCACTGGGCTCGTCGCCCTCGGGTTCCATCCCAAGCTCGTGGGCAGCCTCGCGGGCTGGGTCCGCTCAGAGCAGCGCGACGACGGCGGCTGGGGCGACGGCGTACACCCATCCGACGTGCTGACGACCCTCGTCGCGGCGGACCTCCTCGCGACCCTCGACCCGACTTACGATCCCGAGTTGACCGCGGCCTGGTTCGCCCGGGCCCAGCGGCCCGACGGCTGGTGGCGCGCCTATGGTCCCGAGAGCACCTGGCTCAGCGTCGAGATCGCGGGCTGGCTGCTCGAGGCGGGCCGGCCGTTCGCCGATCGCTTCCGTTGGCCCCACCTCGCCCTCACGAACCGGGACCGCCGCACCGGGCTCCCCTTCTACGCCTACTTCAGCGACCTCGAGCGTCTCTGCGCCGAGGTACCGGGGCTCGCGAACGCCGACGTCGAGGTCGCCTTCCTCGACCTCGCCGGCTTCGGGACCTTCAACAACGCCTACGGGATGGCCCGCGGCGACGAGGCCCTGCGCGCCTTCGCCCAGGCCCTCGACGCGATCCCCGGATCGATGGCCATCCGCGACGGCGGCGACGAGTTCATCCTCGTCGGGACGCCGACCGCGACCGGGCTCCCGGGACGTCTGGCCGCATTCCGGGCGATCTGGCCGCGGTCCTTCGCCGAGGCCTTCGGCGATGCCGGGATCGTCGCGCCGCGGGTGCTCACGGCGGTCGTGGCCGGACGCGACCTCGTCCAGGCCCGGAACACCCTCGGGCTCGAGGTCGGCGCCGTGAAGAAGCGGTACCCGGCGGTCGACCGGGCCGGCATCCAGGTGGACATTGGCAGGCTCGGCCCGAAGTCGCGAGATCGCGCAGAGGCGGGTTGATGGCCGCCTAGAGCACGGGGAGTACGAGCGAACCATGGCCTGATCTCGAGGGCCTCACCACACTTCTGCGCGGCCTGACGCCCACGAGCGATACGAGTTCGCAGGCTGGTGCGAGGCCGCCGCCCGGCACCGCGCCGTCTTGAGCGAGCTGCCGCGATTGGCGGGACCAGTACGGTCGGCAGGCGGCCATGCTCCGGATCCTCATCGCCACTCGCGTGCTGCGGGTCCCGGCCGCCGTCTCCGGGAGCCTGCGCATGCGGAACTGCCATCCGGCGATCGTCGAGCCAGGCGCGTTCCCTCCTGCTCGGGTTCAACCTCGGGCCGGCCGGGGACGAAGCGTTGTGCGTCAAGAACGGTTGGTACGTCGCGGCCGGGGATGAGCCCGAAGGAAGGCGGCTGCTAGTTGCCGCGGCTCGGCGGCTGTGGCAGCCCGGGAGATCCGGCAAGCCCGCGGTGAGTCCAGCCGCGCCCCGCGGTCGTATTGTCGAACCCGTGACCGAGGAGGACTTCTGATGCGCAGCGTGACCTATTCGATGGGCGTCTCGCTTGACGGCTACATCGTCGGACCGGACGCCAAGATCATCCCCGCGCCGCCCGACGAGGAGGTCTGGCAGCTGGTCAAGGACGAGATCCGCGGGGTTGGCGTGCACCTGATGGGACGACGGCTGTACGAGACGATGCTGTACTGGGAGACCGCCGACCAGGATCCACCGCTCGACGATTCAGAGCTCGAGTGGGCCGCACTGTGGAAGCCGCTCCCGAAGGTGGTGTTCTCCACTACGCTGTCGGCGGTCCAAGGCAATGCCCGCCTGGCCTCCGGCGGCCTCGCGGAGGAGATCATCAGGTTGCGAGCCGAGCCGGGGGAGGGCGACATCGCGATCGGCGGCGCGACCCTCGCTGCCGAGGCGGCCGCGTTGGGTCTGATCGACGAGTACCGAGCGAGGGTCTACCCGGTGCTGGTTGGCGGTGGCACTCCGTACTTTCCGAAGCGCGAGCGCCGGGTGGATCTCGAGCTCGTCGAGACCCGCACCTTCAGCTCGAGCGTCGTCTACCTCCGCTACCGCGTGGCGAGATAGCCGGCTCGTCCGCACGAGGCACTGGCGCACCACGACGCGCCGGCGGCCTCAGCCCGCTGACGCGACTTGGCGCTTGGCCCAGGCGTAGAGGGCGTCATAGACGGGAAGCTCGAGCGCGAGCTGCTCCTGGTCGGACACGCCGAGGTCCATGAAGCCGCGTGCGATCGCTTCGAGCCCCCGGCTCTGCGGGGTGATGTCGGCGTCCTCGGCGACGTCCGCCCCATGGACGACCTTCGCGACCAGCGCAAGCGCCGGGTCGCCGAGGAGGTCGTAGTCCGTTGCGAGGACCTCGAAGGAGCACAGGCCGTCGCGGTGCGTGAACTGCGCGCCGGGCGCATCGAAGCTGACCGCCCCCGTGCGCTCGGCGTAGGACAGGACCTCGTCACGCGGGACGTAGGTGATGACCGCGTCGGGTTCGATGAACCGGCGGATCAGCCAGGGGCAGGCGATCCGGTCGGTGTGCGGGTGCTCGCGGGTGACCCACTCCACGTGTCCCTCCTTCGTGCGTCGTTGCTGCCAAGGTCGGTCATGCCGACCGGAAGCGCAAGGGCCAGGCGCTATGGCCGGACGAAGCGCATGTCCGCAGGGTGACGGCGTCGCGTGCCGTCTCGAATGGCTCGAATGTCGTATCCCGCCATCGACATGAGATCACACGCTGCTGCCGCATCGGCGCCCACCCGGGGAAGACGCTGCTCGGCATCGGGACCGGGGGCGGCCGACGAGCTGGGACACCATCACAGGCGGCGAAGGATCTGCCGAAGGTTGCCTTCACACTGTCGAAGAACGTGGCAAGGGTGACATCGATGTCGGCTGCAGGAGCCACGAACGACACTCCCGAGGCGCTCGGGGCGTCATCGGAGGAGGGAGCATCCGGGACGACTGCCACGCAGGCAGGGAGATGACGATGTCGAAGCAGCTGGTCCGCGCCGCCACGACTCCCGATCCCCATGGCTGGCGCGCCGGGACCGTCCGGGTCCTGGCCAATGCCCTGCTGGTCCTGCTGGCGTTCGAGGTCGTGTCCATGGTGGGCGTGGCGGCGACGATCGTCGCGGGGACCATACCCGTGACGCCACTCGAGCTGGTGCCGGGGGTCACGATTTCCGTGACGCCAGTCGTACTGGTGCCGCTGGCGGCCGCCTTCTACCTGGTCCGCTGGATCTTCGTCCTCCCCGGCTTGCTGCTGGTTCTTGTCGGCCTCGAATACGTCGCCCGCCGCGCTCCGCACGCACGGTTCCTGACCGCCATCGTCGCGTTCGCTCCGATGGTCCTGTGGGAGATGACGAAGTCGCCGGGCGGCTTCCCTTCGGAGGAAGGTGCGGTCCTCGGCGTGACCGCTGTGCTGTTCGCGGTCCTCGCGCGTCTGCCGGCCCGCTTCGGGGGGCACTCGACGGAGGATCGTGGGGCAGCGCAACCCCCTGCCGGAGCTGCGGTCGCTCCTCGCTGACCCGGATCAGCCCAGCGGCTCGACGGGCTGGATCGTGCCCGGCTCACCCTTCCGAAGATCACCGCAGTCGCGTTCGATCGTGGCAGGAGCTCGGTTGCCATGGTGTTGCCCGCGAGCTGCAGCGAGACGACGTCGCGACGGGCAATCGCAGGGCTATCGCTTCGCCCCAAGACCCGTGATCACGCCGCAGCCCGCGCGCGACGTCGGCCGAGGGTGAGCCATGCGAGGGTCGCGAGCGCGGCGACGGCTGCGACCGCGAGGCCTGTTCGGATCGCGACGGCGAACGCCTCGGGCGGGGGGTTGTAGAGGCCCGAACCCGACCAGGTGAGCCCGAGAAGGCTCGAACACACGGTGTGCGAGACGCCGCCCGCCTCGGAAGTGGCGGTGCAGTACATCGGTATGACGAGGATGACGCCGAGGTTGAACGCGAGGACGCCAACGAGCGAGGGCCAGAAGACCCGGGGCCAGCGGCGCAGCGGACCCAGGACGAGCATCGTCAGACCGACGACGAGGAACGGGGGGCCGATGCTGAACCCGGTGAGGAACCCAAACGCGACGAGGAGCAGCGCCGCGATCCAGTAGGCCATGCGCAGCCTCGATGGGGTCTCGATTATGCGCGGTCGCCTTGGGCCCCAACGCATACTGCCGTCGTGACCATCTCCGAACACGCGTCGTGGACTCGTGACCGCCGACGTCTGCTTGCCGGCGTTGCCGCGCTGCTGGTCCTGTGCGGCTGCCAGGCGGCTGCTCCTTCCTCGCCCACACCAACTCCGGCGCCGCCAGTCGAGTACACGGTGCGCTCTCCTGGAGCGACACTCCCCTCCAAGACGGACACGTCTCGCGCGATGGACATCCTCTCCGCGCGACTGCGAACCCTCGGGGTCGGCACTTTCACCGCTGCCGCCGGGCAGGCGATCACCTTCACACTCCCCGCGAGCGCCAACGGAGCGGCCGTCAAGGCGGTGCTCTCGACGACCGGGCAGGTCGCCTTCATCCCGCTGCCGCCGGGCGGATACGGGACAGCGACCCAGCCGGGCCCGATGGAGGCAGTCCTCGGCGAGCCGCTGCCGTCGCATGAGGTGCCGCTCTTCGGGAGCGACCAGATCGCGGGCGCGCAGGCCACAGCTGACGCGAGCGGCGGACCGGCGCTCGGGATCAGCCTCGCCAGCGAGGGGGCGCGCCTGTTGGCCGCCTACTCATCGGCGCACGTCGGCGAGTTCTTCGCGCTGATGCTCGACGGGCGCGTCGTCGCGGCGCCTGTCATCCAGTCGGCGGTCCCGGGCGGCGTGCTCAACCTCGGACTTCCGGCTGACTCGCTCCCGATGCCGCTTGATGCGCTCGTGGCGATCATGGCATCCGGGCCATTGCCGGATAGCTGGAAGCAGGGCCCCTGACCGCTCAGGTTCGGATCGACGGAGCCTGGCTCACGGCACGGTCGCGGCGATGAACCCTACGCCTCCCGCTGTGGCACCGCGGCGGTCGGGCCGATCAAGCGACGAAGCGCCTTGTGGGCGGCCCACGTCGCTGCCCAGCCCAGCGGGAGGAACCGGCCGGGAAGGAACACGAGGCCTGCCCCGGCGAGCTCGCGGGTGGCGGGGTGGATGGCCGCGGCGCGGACCAGCGCCCCGGCCTGGTGCATGTCTCCGAGGTCCCGCACCAGGCCGGGCCGATCGTGGACGGCACGCTGGGCAAGGCCCCGGACGCTCCCCGAGCGGGCGACCGCGACGATCAGGCCGCGCGTCTCAGGAAACGTGCCCAGGCCCACGAGACGGACGAACCGGCCGGCGAACGGCATTCGTTGTTCCGAGTCCCCGTGCAGACTCGACGACGCTATCCGCGAATTCGGCCCCGGCCGAAGTAGCCCAGGACGAAGAGCACGATCAGGACAACGACGACGACCGTGACGATGCTTCCCATGGTGTGCCGCCTCTCGGTGGAAGTCCGTGTGCGCACGCCTGACCGGGCCGGTGCAACGCACCGCCTGGGGCGGCCACTCGGGCAAACCTGACTCTGCACGCACAAGGCGACATCGTCATGACGCTCGGTCATCCATTCGGGAATCTGGGATGGGGGGATCGCAGATGGACCGGCCACCCAGGAAGCGGAGCGACCGGTGCGGAGCCGGAGCCGTGAGCCGGAACGTGGCGCAACTGGCGTCGCGCCTGAGGGTGCCCAGGTTGCCAAGACCCCCGAGGGCTACGTCTTCGCGGGCAGGTCGTCCTCGGCCTCGCGCTCCAGGACGGCGAGGCGGGTGTCAGCAGTCGAACACGAACCAGCACAGATCGTTGCGAAGCCGCTGGTCGTCGAGCACAAGTTCTCGGATCTCATGGGAGAGCTGGGCGCGCTGCCACTGGCACTCCAGGCGGCCAGCCGCCTCGCGCTCGTCTTCAGGCGCTGCCGCCCGCGCGGCCCTGATCGCGTAGGCCGCGGCACCGAGCTCGTGGGCCGCCACATGGCCCACCGCCGCGGCCTGGCCGGCAGCGTACGCGGCATGCCGTGCTGCCCCACGCAGGTCCCTGGCCGCGGCGTTTGCATGGCCGGCCGCCGTGCGGGCCTCTGCCCACGTGATCTCGCCCCGCGCCCAGGCGCGCCCGAGGTCGATCGCGCGTCCTGGACGGTCGTCTTTCGGCCGTGCCCGCTCGAAGTGGTGGAGCACGTGCTGCGCACAGTCAGCCGCCCACATCGCGAGCAGGTGATGATCGTCGTCCTGGAGGCTGCCGCCGCGACGCACGACGATGAACCGCGGATCCCGGATCCTGGGGAGGATCATCAGTCTGCCCACCTCGCTCCTCTGTCCGCCGAGAGTCGACACCGGAATCGGCCGCCGACCCCCCTTCCTATGGTCGGTCGGTCCCCTTCCACAGGCAAGCATGACGTAGCACAACCGGAGGGATACCTCCGGTTGCTGTAGGATGGCCGGCATGACGCCCTCGCCCGACTCGGAACGTCCCCTTCGTGCCGACGCCGCGCGCAACCGCGATCGGATCGTCGAGGCTGCGGTCGCGGAATTCGCGGAGCATGGCCTCGAGGTCCCGCTCGAGGACGTCGCGCAGCACGCCGGGGTTGGCATCGCGACGCTCTATCGGCGATTTCCCTCGCGCGACGACCTGGTCGCAGCCTGCTTCGAGCGACGGGT
>JADGQH010000027.1 GCA_017881985.1 Chloroflexota bacterium
CCCGGCGGCGGCACGGGGCGCGGCAGGTCGGAAGGCGCGGGGAGCGCGCCCCCGCGGCGCGCGACGGCGGCCGGCGCAACGCGCCGAAGGCCCGCTGCCACGGGTCGCCCGGCCCGGCGCCCGTCGACCGGCGCCGACTGAGCTGCGGGTGGACGAGCCGGCGCCGCTCGAGCGGTTCCTGGCGAGCCTGGCGGCCCGCGACGCGTCGCCACACACGCAGCGCGCCTACCGGACCGCGGTCGGGACGTACCTCGCCTGGCTCGACGACCGCGGCGTGGCGTGGGCTGCGCCGTCGCGCACCGTGCTTCGCGCTTACCTCGGGGAGCTCGGGGCGGGGCGTGCCCGGTCCTCGGTCGCCCAGCGCCTGGCCGCGATCCGATCGTTCCACCGCTGGGCCCGGCGTGCCGGGCTCGCCGACGCGGACCCGTGGGCCGCGCTCGGGACCCCCCGCCGACCTCGCCGGCTGCCTCCGGTCCTCTCGATCGCCGACGTGGAGCGCGTCGTCGCGTCCGCCGGCGACGAACCGTCAGCGGGTCCGACGGGCGCGTCCGCGGTCGGACGCGCCCTTGCCCTGCGCGACGTGGCGATCGTCGAGACGGCCTACGCGGCCGGGCTCCGGATCGCCGAGCTCGCCGGCCTGACCCTCGACAGCCTCGACCTGGGCCGCGGCGAGCTGCGGGTTCTCGGCAAGGGCCGGAAGGAGCGCGCCGGGCTGCTCGGGAAGCCTGCGCGGGCGGCGCTCGCCGGGTACCTCGCGGAGGGCCGTCCCGCCCTGCTCGGGCGGGCGCGGCCCGGCCCGGCCCCGGATGCCGTCTTCCTCAATGCGCGCGGAGGTCCGCTCGGTGAGCGCGGCATGCGCTACCGCCTGGATGCCGTGTTCGCGCGCGCCGGCGCCCCCGAGGGAACCCATCCGCACACGCTGCGCCACTCGTTCGCCACGCACCTGCTCGACGGCGGCGCCGACCTGCGAGTCGTGCAGGAGCTCCTGGGCCACGCGAGCCTGGCCACCACGCAGGTCTACACGCACGTGTCGCCCGCGCGCCTCCGGGCCGCCTATGCGGGCGCCCACCCGCGCGCTCACGCCACCGGCCCCGGCACCGCACCGGCCGACGGGACGCCCCGACCGCGGTGACATCCGGTCGCGATCTCGTCCGCGCCGGCCTGCTGGTGACCGGCGCCTATTTCGTCTCGCGCGTGCTGGGCTGGGTCCGCCTGGTGGTGATCGGGACGACGTTCGGGATCCAGGGCGCCCTCGACCCGTTCTTCGCGGCGTTCCGGATCCCCGACATGATCTTCCAGCTCGTGGCGGCCGGCGCGCTTGCCTCGGCGCTCATCCCGACGATCGCGACGCTCATCGCCCGCGACGAGGAGGATCGGGCGTGGCGCGTGGTGTCCACGGTCACGAACCTGATGCTCGCCGGGCTCGCGATCCTCGCCGGGGTGCTCTTCGTCTTCGCCCCGGCCGTGGTCCCGGCGATCACGCCCGGGTTCGACGCTGCCCAGATCGCGGCGACCGTGGACATGACCCGCGTGATGCTCCTCAGCCCGATCTTCCTCGCGCTTGGGTCGGTCGCGACCAGCGTGCTGCAGGCGCGGGGGCGGTTCGTCGCGTCCGTCCTCGCCCCGATCGTGTACAACCTCGCGATCATCGGCGGCGCGCTCCTCCTGGCGCCGTCGATGGGGGTCATGGGCGTGGCCGTCGGCGTGGTGGCCGGAAGCGTGCTCCACCTGGCCATCCAGCTCTACCCGCTCCTGGGACCGACACGGTTCCGGTACCACCCACGCGTCGACATGGCCGACCCCGAGGCCCGCACGACGATCCTCCTGCTTGTGCCGCGAGCGATCGGCCTGGGCGGCGCCCAGCTGCAGCTCCTCGCCGCAACCACGATCGCCTCGACGCTCGCCGCAGGCTCGATCAGCGCCTTCACGATCGCGTTCACCGTCTTCCAGATCCCGATCGGGACGCTCGGCGTGCCGCTGGGGATCGTCGCCCTCCCGGCGCTGAGCGAGCGGCTCGCCTCGGGCGCCGTCGGGGACTTCGTCTCGTTGCTCGGCCGGTCCCTGCGGGTGATGCTCTTTGCGATGCTGCCGATCGCGGTCGTCGCCGCGGTCGCCGCCGGGCCGATCGTCACGATCCTGTTCGGCTACGGCAAGGTGGACGCGACCGGGATCGAGGTGACGGCGCGCGCGCTCGTCGCGTTCCTGTTCGCGGTGCCCTCCGAGACGGTCATCGTCCTGCTGGCACGGGCCTTCTACGCGGCCCGCGACACGCGGACCCCGGTCGCGGCGGCGCTCCTCGCCGTGGCCCTCAGCATCGTGATCTCGATCGCGCTGGCGCCAACGCTCGGGGTCGTCGGCCTCGCGCTCGGGATCGCGATCGCGTCCTGGCTGGAGGCCGTCATCCTGCTCGTCCGGCTCGACCGCCGGCTGCCGACGCTGGACGTCACGGGGATCACGGCGGGAGGGGCGCTGGCCGCCACGTGCTCGGCCGCGGCCGGCGCCGGGGCGTGGCTGGTGCTCGAGGCTGGACGGCTCGTGCTGGGTCCCGCGCCCGGTAAGATCGGGATCGTGGGAGAGCTCGTGGTCGTCGGCCTCGTGAGCGTGGGTCTCTACCTCGGCTTCGCGCGGCTCCTGCGGATCCCGGAGGTCCCGACGATCGTGCGCCTGCTCCGTTCCGCGCTCGGCCGCGGACCCGCCGCGTGACCCGGACGCCGCCGGTTGGGGAGCCGGCCGCCTGGGACGCGTTCGTGATCGGAAACGAGCGCGGCTCCTACCTCCAGCGCTCTGCGTGGGCGCGCGTGAAGGCGGTCAACGGCTGGACCAGTGCGCGCGTCGTGGCCGGGGGATCGACCCCGATCGGGGCCCAGGTCCTCCTGCGGCGGCCACGTCCGCTGCCCTGGGCGTTCGCCTACGCGCCGCGCGGCCCGGTCGCGACCGCCTGGGACGCGGCGTCGCTCGGCGCGTTCACCGAGGCGCTGCGGTCGGCTCCCCTCGGGCGCGTCTCGCACGTTCGGATCGACCCGGAGGTGGAGCTCGACGGCCCGCTCGATTTGGGCGGGTCGCTGCGCACATCCTTGTCGGCCGCGGGGTGGCGGCCGGCCTCGCCGATCCAGCCGCCGTCGACGCGCGTGATCGACCTCGCGCCCGACGAGGAGGCCCTGTGGGGCGACCTCCGCAAGAAGTGGCGCCAGTACGTCAACAAGGCCCGCTCGAACGGCGTGACCGTCGTGGAGCTGCCGGGCGACCCGATCCGGCCGTTCTACGAGATCTACCGGGAGACCGCCGCGCGGGCCGGATTCCTGATCCGGGTGGAGCAGGCGTATCGCGATGTCTGGGATGCCTACCGGCCCACGGGCGACGCGACGATCCTGTTCGCGATCGACGCCACCGGGACGCCGCAGGCAGCGCTCTTCCTCGTGCGAAACGGGCGCCGCGTCGTCGAGCCGTACGGCGGGATGACAGGCCAGGGGGCGGACCTTCGGGCCAACTACCTGCTCAAGTGGGAGGCGATCCGGCGTGCCCGCGAAGCCGGCGCCGCGACGTACGACCTGTGGGGGCTGGCGAACCCCGGCATCGCCCACTTCAAGACCGGCTTCGGCGGCCGCGAGGTTCGCTTCGTCGGGGCCTGGGACCTGGTCCTGAGCGAGCTGGGCCGGCAGGTCTACCTGACCGCCCAGCGCGTTCGGGTGATCCGGGCACGCCGCCGGGCCGGCCTGGCTGCGGCCGGAGCGCCGGGCCTCGCGGGGGGCGACGAGTCCACCACCACGCGCGTGGAGATCGACGCCGGATGAGCGAT
This sequence comes from Chloroflexota bacterium, assembly GCA_017881985.1. Classification (GTDB taxonomy): domain Bacteria; phylum Chloroflexota; class Limnocylindria; order Limnocylindrales; family CSP1-4; genus CTSoil-043. The sequence goes on from JADGQH010000027.1 coordinate 3,797, forward strand.
CCGTCCGGGGTGCGCGAGGCGCGCCCGGAAGCGCTCGCCGGCTGGGACGATCGGACGGTCCGCGTTCCCGGCGGCGACGTCCAGCAGTCACGCGCCTGGGGCGAGCACCGCGCGCGGACGGGCTGGCGGGTCCATCACCTCGAGCTCGACGATGGAAGCGCCGTGCTCGCCCTCGGGCGGCCGTGGCCGCTGCTCGGGGGTGGGCGCCTCTACCTGCCCAAGGGCCCGGTGGCGGCCGGCGCGTCGGCCGTGGCCGTGGCCGAGCGCCTCGCGGCGGTGGCCGCGTGGGCCCACGAGGCTGGCTACGACACGATCCTCGCCGATGCCGAGATGCCCACGGCGACCGGGTATCCCGCAGCCCTGGCCGCCCGCGGCTTCCGACCCGTCGAGGAGGTCGGGCCGTCGCGGCACCGGGTGTCGGCGCCGATCGCGACGGGCGCCGACGACGAGCGGCTGCTCGCGACCATCGGGACCACCACCCGCCAGATGATCGTGGCGGCCGAGCGGCGCGGGATGCGGATCGTGCGCCGTGACGCCGCCGCCGGGACCGCCCCCGGGCCGGGCTTCGAGGCCCCGGTCCCGGAACGTTCCGGCGAGGCCGCGACAGCGGCGTTCGAGCGGTTCCACGCCCTCCTCGCCGCCACCGGGGAGCGGCGCGGCTTCGCGATCGGCCCGCGTCCCGTGGCCCTGGCCTGGTGGCATGCCGCGCTCGCCGCCGGCTTCCTCGCCTTCCTCGAGGCTCGCTCCGCGGATGACACATACCTCGGGGCCGCCCTCTTCTACCGGAACGGCGAGCGGCTCACCTACGCTCACTCCGGCGACGTCGTCGCGTTGCGGCGCACGCATCCCGGGGCTTCGCGCCTGCTCCTGTGGCGCGCGCTCCAGCTCGCGGCGCGCGAGGGTCGCAGCGAGCTGGACCTCGGCGGCGTCGACGTGGCGGGTGCGCGATCCGAGCCCGGCCCGGGCGACCCGATGTACGGCCTCCTCGAGTTCAAGCGCTCGTTCGGCGGGCGGTGGGTCGAGCTGTCCGGCGCCCACGAGCGGGTCCTCCGTCCGGCGCGTGCTCGCGCCGGCGCCACGATCGGCCGCGTCGCCCACGGTGCGCGACGCCTCGCGCGCGGCTGGAGGCCGGCGCGGTGAACGAGAATCGGCTCCCAGACGGCCCTGGCCAGGGCGAGCCGGCCGCGGAGCAGGACCTGCTCGCGCGCCTCGCGGCCGCGGAGCCGCACGGATCGAAGCCGCTCGCGGGACTCGTCGAGCGACTCCGGGCGGCCGGTCGCCTGCGCGCCGTGATCGGGCCGGACGGGCATGATCGCTCCACGAGCGACCCGGCCGCCGCCCGCGACGCCGCGGTCACCGGGATCGCCTACGACTCGCGGCGGGTCCTGCCCGGCAGCTGTTTCGTGGCCGTGCCCGGCTCGCACGTGGATGGGCTCGCGTTCGTGGGAGCCGCCGTCGCGGCCGGGGCAGGGGTGCTCGTCCTCGAGCACGCGCGTCCCGCCGGCGACGTGGCCGGGGCGACCCAGCTCGTCGTCGATCGCAGCCAGCTCGCCCTCGCGACCGTGGCCGCCTGGTGGTACGCGGACCCCGCCGCGTCGCTCGGCGTCATCGGGATCACCGGGACCGATGGCAAGACCACGACCGCCGGCATGGCCGTCGCGGCCCTCGAGGCCGCCGGCGTCCGCACCGGCCTCGTGAGCACGGCCGAGCAGAAGATCGGCAGCACGCGAGCGGGCTCGCTGGCACACGTCACGACGCCCGAGGCGCCCGAGCTCCAGCGCGCCCTCCGCGCGATCCACGCCGCCGGCGACGTCGCGGCCGTCCTGGAGTCCACCTCGCACGGCCTCGCGCTCGAGCGGGTCGGGGAGATCGCGTTCGACGTCGCGATCCTGACCAACCTGACCCACGAGCACCTCGAGTTCCACGGGACCTTCGAGGCGTATCGGGCGGCGAAGCGATCGCTCTTCGAGCGCGTCGGAGCGGTGGGCGCGGGAAGGCCGGGCCGGCGCGACAAACCGGCCTCGCTCCCCGGCGGCCGCCCATGGCCGCACGGCGGGATCGTGAACGCTGACGACCCCGACGCGAACGTCTTCGCGGCCGCGACGCTGGACGCGGGCGCGACCCTGCTGCGGTATGGCGTCGCGGCTCCGGCCGACGTCCGGGCATCGGACATCGCCGTCACGGACGGCGGCCTCGTCGCGACCGTCACGACGCCGCGCAGCTCGGGGACGCTCCGGCTCCCGCTCCTCGGCCACTTCAACGTCTACAACGCGCTCGCCGTGATCGCGCTCGGCGAGCTGCTCGAGCTGGATGCCGAGCTGGTCCTCGCGGGCCTCGCCGGGTTCCGCGGCGTTCGCGGCCGGATGGAGCGGATCGACCGCGGCCAGCCGTTCACCCTCATCGTCGACTACGCGCACACGCCGGCGTCGCTCGCGGCGGTCCTCGACGACCTTGCCGGGCTTGTCGGGCCGGGCGGCGGGCGGATCGCGGTCTTCGGCTCGGCAGGAGAGCGCGACGTCGCGAAGCGCGCCCTCCAGGGGCAGGTCGCCGGGGAGCGTTGCCGGCTCGTGATCGCGACCGACGAGGACCCTCGCGGCGAGGAACCGATGGCCATCCTCGAGCAGATCGCCGAAGGCGCCGAGGCCGCGGGCCTGCGTCGCGGCGACGACCTGCTCCTGATCCCGGACCGGCGCGCGGCCATCACGGCGGCGATCGAGCGGGCGCGGCCCGGCGACGTCGTCCTCCTCGCGGGCAAGGGCCACGAGCGCAGCATCATCTACGCGGGGTCGGAGCTGGCGTGGGACGAGCGCCTCGTTGCCGAGGAATGCCTGGCCGGCGCGGGCTATGGGTGACGCCGCGCTCGGCGGGACATGACCGAGCCGGGCCCGGCGCGAGCCCACCAGTGCAGGTGACACGCTCACGGATCGACGCGCCACGCTCAGCGGGTCGCCAAAACGGCCCTGCTATCCTTGCGCGACCCATGTCCGTCGAACAGATCCCCGCCGATACCGCGCCGCGCACGCCTCGCGCGCGCAGGGCCGCGGCGAGCCTGACCCGCGGCGCCGACGAGATGTCCCTTCCGGTGCTCCGCGCCGCGCTCCTCGCCGAGGTCGCGAGCCACCATCCGCAGGCTGACCTCGGCCCGATCGAGCGCGCGTTCGACTTCGCGGTTGCGGCACACGGCGACCAGCGCCGCGCGACGGGCGAGGCCTACGTGACGCACCCGATCGCCGCGGCCCGCACGCTCGCCGAGATGGCCCTCGACCCGGCCTCGATCCAGGCGGCGCTGCTCCACGACGTGCCGGAGGACACGGACCAGTCGCTGACCGACATCGAGGAGCACTTCGGCGCGGAGGTCGCCCACCTGGTCGACGGCGTCACGAAGCTCTCCAAGTTCTCGACGCACTCCCACGAGGAGCAACAGGCGGAGAACATCCGCAAGATGCTCCTCGCGATGGCCCAGGACATCCGGGTCGTGCTGATCAAGCTGGCTGATCGCCTCCACAACATGCGGACGCTCTCCGGTCTGCCCGCCGACAAGCAGCTCCGGATCGCGCGCCAGACGATGGAGATCTACGCGCCACTCGCGGAGCGGCTCGGGATCTGGCAGATCAAGTGGGAGCTCGAGGACCTCTCGTTCAAGCACCTCGACCCGGAGCGGTACCGGGAGCTGGCGGCCAACCTCGACACCCGCCGCGGGCATCGCGAGAGCTACATCGAGCGGGCCATCGCGGTCCTCCAGCCGGAGCTCGAGCGCCACGGGATCGAGGGCGACCTCAACGGCCGCCCGAAGCACCTCTTCTCCATCTGGAAGAAGATGCAGCGCAAGTCGGCCGCCTTCGGCGAGATCTACGACGTCTACGCGATCCGCCTCCTCGTCGACGAGGTCCGCGACTGCTACGCGGCGCTCGGCGTCGTCCACAGCCTCTGGAAGCCGATCCCGGGCCAGTTCGACGACTACATCGCGGTTCCCAAGCCGAACGGCTACCAGAGCCTGCACACGGCCGTGATCGCGCTCGACGGCAAGCCCCTCGAGATCCAGATCCGGACGCACGCCATGCACTCCGTCAGCGAGGTGGGCATCGCGGCCCACTGGCGCTACAAGGAGGGCTCGAAGGCCGAGCGCGACTACGACGCCAAGCTGGCCTGGCTCCGCCAGCTGATGGACTGGCAGCGCGAGGTCACCGACGCGACCGAGTTCGTCGAGGGGATCAAGCTCGACATCTTCCAGGACCAGGTCTTCGTCTTCACCCCGAAGGGCGACATCAAGGACCTGCCCGCCGGCGCGACGCCGCTCGACTTCGCCTACCGGATCCACACCGACGTCGGACACCGGACGATCGGCGCGAAGGTCAACAACCGGCTCGTCCCGCTCGACTACCGCCTCAAGAACGGCGACATCGTCGAGGTCGTGACGACGAAGGCCGAGCATGGCCCGTCGCGCGACTGGCTCTCGATCGTCCGGACCTCGCACGCCCGCGAGAAGATCCGCCAATGGTTCAAGAAGAAGGACCGCGACGAGAACATCACCCACGGGCGCGAGTCCCTCGAGCGGGAGCTCAAGCGCCTGGCCCGGACCACGATCGCGGCGGTCGGCCACGATCGCCTCCTCGAGGCCGCGCGACCGTACGGGCACGACACGCTCGATGACTTCTTCGCGGCGATCGGCTACGGGGCGGTGTCGCCGCAGCAGGTCGTCATGCGGCTCGGCGTGGTCGACGATGCCCAGCTGACGCTGCCATCCATCGCCCCCACGCCCGTCCGTGCCGGCGGCGTCCGCGTCAAGGGCGTGGGCGACCTCCTCGTCCGCTTTGCCAAGTGCTGCCACCCGATCCCGGGCGACCCGATCGTCGGCTTCATCACCCGCGGGCGCGGCATCACGGTGCACCTGGGCCGCTGCCCCACGGTGGTCAACGAGCGCGAGTCGGCGCGCCTGATCGAGGTGGAGTGGGAGACCGCTCCCGCGGAGACCTACCCGATCGCGATCCGGGTCGAGGCCCACGATCGGACCGGGCTTCTCAACGACATCGCGGGGGCCGTCGCCGAGAGCAAGGTGAACATCGTGGCGGCGAACGTCGCGGTCAGCCAGGACCACACGGCGACCGTCATGGCCACCCTCCAGGTCGCGTCGGTCTCGCAGCTTGCCCGCGTGATGAGCCGTATCGAGCGCGTCAAGGACGTGCTCTCGGTTCAGCGCGACCTGGGGTAGGGGAGCCGCGGCGAATCCCGCTCACCGCCCGCTAGACTGGCGCCATGCCGCCATCCCTGCGGGCCCCCCGGGGCACCCGCGACCTGTTGCCCGACGAGCGGGCCGCGTTCGCGCGCGTGGAGCGGATCGCCCGCGACCTCGCGGCCCGCTACGGCTACCGCGACATGGAGACCCCGCTCTTCGAGCAGGCCGCGATCTTCGAGCGCGGCATCGGGGCCGCGACGGACGTCGTCGAGAAGGAGCTGTTCCGCGTCTCGCCGAGTCGCGGGGAGGAGCGGGAGGCCTGGGCCCTCCGCCCCGAGGCGACCGCCGGGATCTGCCGCGCCTACGTGGAGCATGGGATGCAGACCTGGCCGCAGCCGGTGCGCCTCAGCCTGTCCGGCCCGATGTTCCGTTACGACCGGCCGCAGGCAGGCCGCTACCGCCAGTTCTGGCAATGGGACGTCGAGGCGATCGGCGACGCGGGACCCGCGGTCGACGCGGAGCTGGTGGAGCTCGGCGCGCGCTTCTACCGGGACGCCGGGCTGCCGGACGTGGAGATCCTCCTCAACTCGATCGGCGACGCGGCCTGTCGTCCGGCGTACCTTGCCCGCCTGGTGGCCCACTACCGCGCGGACGGCATCCACCTGCCGGAGCTGGAGCGACGCCGCCTCGAGACGAACCCCCTGCGGCTGCTCGACTCGAAGGATCCGGCGATGGCCGAGGTCAACGCCGGCGCGCCGCGCATCACCGACCACCTCTGCCCCGCGTGCGCGCAGCACTTCGCGGCCGTCCGCGCGCATCTCGACGCGATGGGCATCACCTACCGCGTCGAGCCTGGGCTCGTTCGAGGGCTCGACTACTACGTCAGGACGGCGTTCGAGTTCTATCGCCGTGGCGAGGAGGGCCAGCAGCAGGCGCTCGGTGGCGGCGGCCGCTACGACGGCCTGATCGAGCTGCTCGGCGGCAAGCCGACCGCGGGCATCGGCTTCGCGCTCGGCCTCGACCGGGTCGTCCTCGCGCTCGCAGCCGCCGGGACCGGCGCCCCGGCCGAGGCGGTGCCCGTCGCGGTCGTCGTCGGCGCGGACCCGGGCAACACGCTGGATCGGCTCCGCATTGCGACCGACCTGCGCGGCGCGGGCCTGCCCGTGCGGGCGGATCTCGCGGTGCGCAAGCTCGGCCGCCAGCTCGAGGCCGCGGTCCGGGATGGCGCCCAGTTCGCGGTGATCCTCGGCGACGAGCTCGCCGCGGGCGAGGTCCAGCTGCGCGACCTCGACGGCGGGTCACAGAAGACGGTCGCGCTGGCGGACCTCCCCGCACTCCTCCGGCGCAAGGTCCGGGCCCCGGGAGCGCCGTGACCGACCCGGTCGGCGCCACGGCGGGGCGGATCGCGGTCGGCGTTGAGTCCACCCCAAAGCGGGTCTTCGCGTCCGCGCTCGAATGGCCCGGCTTGAGCCGGGCCGGGCGCGACGAGGCTGCGGCGCTCGCCGCCCTGGCCGCGAGCGGCGAGCGGTACGCGGTCGTCGCCCGCGAGGCGGGGATCACATTTGCGCCGATCGGGCCGGCAGGGCTCTCGGTCGTCGAGCGTCTGCCCGGGACTTCCTCGACCGCGTTTGGCGTCCCGGCCGTTGTCTTCGCCGTGGACCGACGCCCAACCGACGCGGCGGACGGGGAGCGCCTCGCGGCCCTCGTGCGGGCCGCGTGGACGATCCTCGCGCAGGTCGTGGCGGCCGCGCCTTCCGAGCTGCGGAAGGGACCGCGTGGCGGCGGACGCGACCGGGACGCGATCGTTGCCCACGTCGTCAGCGCCGAGCACGCCTATGCGCCGCAGATCGGCCTCCGGCTGCGCGAGCTTGATCTGCGCAACGGGCCGGCCGTGGCCGGGGCCCGCGCAGCGATCGCGGAGGTGCTGAGACGCCCCACCGACGGCGGCCCGATCGCCGGCGGCCGCTGGCCCGCCCGGTACGCGGCCCGGCGCATCGCGTGGCACGTCCTTGACCACGCCTGGGAGATTCAGGACCGCGCCGATCCGGGCTGAATCGCCCGGCGAACACCCGGCGAACGGCCGGCGGTTGACGCGTCGCGGACAATCGATGCATCCGGGCCGCGTTCCAGGCGCCCGCGATCGGCACCGGGGGGAGCGATGATCGGCCACACGACATTCCCGGCCAGCGTGATCCGCGCGCCGTCGCTGTCGGCCACCTGCACCTGCGAGCACTGGGTCCACTGCGCCCACGCCTGTCACGGTCGCAACTGCGACCCGACCGAGAACGCCTGTGACCTCGCGTTCGTGCCGGACGAGGGCGGGCTGACCCGCTGGGGCTGTGCCGATTGCACCCCGGGCGAGGGCCACCCGCACTACCTGGGTTGCGAGCTCATCGGCTGGAACGTGCCGGCCCGGGGACCAGCCTTCGGCTGACCCCGACGAGCCGGACCCGGGACGACGGCGGGCGTCGCGGGACGGTCGGCTCGACGCGACGTGGCGGCCCGCCCACGCGCCAGTCCGGCCGGGGTCTGCGCCGCGCTACGATTGCCGGCATGACGAACCTTGCCACCCCATACCGAACCCACACCTGCGGCGCGCTCCGCGGGGACGACGCGGGCGGAGACGCCCGCCTTGCGGGCTGGGTGCACCGCCGTCGCGACCACGGCCAGCTGATCTTCCTCGACCTTCGGGACCGGCACGGGATCACGCAGGTCGTGATCGATGCGACGGAGGCGCCCGACGCGCATGCGGCCGCCATGCGCTGCCGAAGCGAGTTCGTCGTCATGGTCGCGGGATCGGTCGTGCGCCGGCTGCCCGGGATGGAGAACGCGAAGCTCCCGACCGGTGAGATCGAGCTCCGTGCGCGGGAGCTGACGGTCCTCTCGGAGGCCAAGACCCCGCCGTTCTACATCAACGAGCCGGACGCGCCGGTCGACGAGTCTGTGCGTCTCCAGTATCGGTACCTGGACATCCGCAGGGAGCCAATGCTCCGCCGGCTTCTCCTTCGGAGCCGGCTGGTCGAGGAGATTCGCCTCGCGCATCACGCCAACGGGTTCGTCGAGGTCGAGACACCCATCCTCATCAAGAGCACGCCAGAGGGCGCTCGCGACTTCATCGTGCCCTCGCGCCTCCAGCCCGGCAGCGTCTACGCGCTCCCGCAGAGCCCGCAGCAGCTCAAGCAGCTGCTGATGGTCGCCGGCATGGACCGTTACTTCCAGATCGCGCGATGCTTTCGCGACGAGGACCTGCGCGGCGACCGGCAGCCGGAGTTCACCCAGCTCGACCTGGAGATGAGCTTCGTCACCGAGGAGACGGTGATGGGGTTCGTCGAGGAGATGGCGATCGAGGTGTCGCTGGCTGTGACGCCCGAGCGTCCGCTCCTCCAGGTGCCGTTCCCACGTTTCACCTACGCCGAGGCGCAGGAGCGCTTCGGCTCGGACAAGCCCGACCTCCGGTTCGGCATGGAGCTCGTCGACCTCGCACCGGCGCTCGTCGACGCGGCCGGCACACCGGCCTCCGGCTTTCGCGTCTTCGACGAGACCCTCGCCGGCGGCGGACGCGTCAAGGGAATCGCCGTGCCGGGCATGGGCGATGCCAGCCGCGCCCGGATCGACGAGCTGACCGAGGCCGCGAAGCGTTTCGGCGCTCGGGGGCTCGTCACGCTCGGCGTGACCGGCCATGGGATCCATGGTCCGGCCGTCAAGTTCCTCGGCGACGAACGCGCGGCGGACGTCGCTGCCCGCTGTGGCGCCGTCGAGGGCGACCTCGTCGCGATCGTGGCGGATCGGCCGGGCGTCGTGGCCGACGTCCTCGGTCGCCTTCGGGCTGAGCTCGGGACACGGCTCGGCCTCGCGGATCCGACGGTCCTCGCCTACTGCTGGGTCAACCGCTTTCCGATGTACGAATGGGATTCCGAGCGCAATGGCTGGCACGCGACCCACAACCCGTTCTCGGGCGTGGTTCCGGAGGACGAGCCGCTGCTGGTCACGGCCTCCGGCGATCCCGAGCGCCCGTCGCAGGACGACCCGGCCGGTCGCGCCCGGGCGATGCAATACGACCTCGTCCTGAACGGGTGGGAGCTCGGAGGCGGGTCGGTCCGGATCCACCGGCGGGCGCTCCTCGAGCGGTCCTTCGCGCTCCAGGGGCACACGTTCGCCTCGATGCAGGAGAAGTTCGGAGGCATGCTCGAGGCGTTCGAGTACGGCGCGCCACCCCACGGGGGCATCGCCATCGGGATCGATCGCTGGGCGGCGCTCATGGCGGACCAGGCGACGATCCGCGAGGTGATGGCATTCCCGAAGACCTCGTCCGGGATGGACCTCATGCTCGACGCGCCGTCGGCCCCGGATCCGGGCCAGTACGCCGAGCTCGGGCTTCGCTACGTGGGGCCGGCCGACCGGGCCTGATGCGCGCCGCTTGTGCCCGGCGGGACAATGGACCCGGGGCACGGATCACGGATCACGCGTTGCAGGAGGGCGCCATGGGCACGCAGTTCGTCGTCCAGCTCGCGAATCGCCCGGGTGCGCTGGCGACCTTCTCCAGGGCGCTCGCCGAGCGGGGCGTCAGCATCCACGAGATCTCGGGGGGCGGTGCCGGGGAGCACGGCTACGCCGTCCTGACCACGGACGACGACGCGGCGACGCGGGCGGTGCTGCGCTCGTTCGGCTACCCATTCGTCGAGGGCGAGGCGCTCCTCGTCGAGGTCGACGACCAGCCGGGCGGCTTCGCCGCGACCACCGAGAAGCTCGCCGCGGCCGGCGTGGACATCCACGGGGTCCTGTTCCTCGGACGCCGCGAGGGCGTCGTCGAGACCGCCTTCACGGTCGACGACGTCGGGCGCGCGCGGCGGGCGCTCGGGCTGGGCTGAGCCGGGATCAGTCGCGGGTCGCCGGCGGCTCGGGTGCCTCGTCCGGGCCAGAGGCGACCAGGGCGCCCCACTCGTGACGGTGGCCGGCCGGCGGCTCGGGCGGGCCGTCGAACGCCGGCAGCTCGTCGCGGGGCGTGTCCAGGCCGAGCACGATCCCGGGATCGCCCAGCTCGATGGTGCGCGAGGGGGCGGCGCCGGCCAGGGCCTCGGCGATCGCGGGCGGCATCTGATCTGGGGCGAGCGCGCGGAGCGTCGGCAGCATCGCGACCGGGACCAAAATCGGCCAGCCAGGCATGCCGAGGTATGCCGGACGGAGGAGCGTCGCGCGGTCCGTGCCGTGCGCCTCGATGAGCGAGGTGACCGTCTCGGCATCCAGCCAGCCCATCCGGGCGGGCCACACGAGCGCCGCGTCGGTGGCGTCGACCTCGGCCCGCGCGAGGTCGATCGCACGCGCCATCTGGCCCGCGGGCCCCAGCTCGAGCGGCGCGGGAGCTCCAAGGATCACGCTGGCACCGGCGAGGGCCGTGGCGACGGCGCCCTCCGGGTCCGGGACGACCACGACGACCGGGAACGCGCCGCCGGCCCAGGCCAGGTCGACGAGGCGGCGTACGTTCGGGGTCCCGTCAACGTCGCGCAGGGCGGACTCGGGTGAGGCGGCCAGGATGCACGCGGCGACGGTCACGCCGGGGATGCTAGCAGGCTCTCGAGAGCACGCACGGCACCTGTGCGACAATCGAGCGGCCCATGACAGATACGAGCCACCAACCCCGCATGCCCGTCGCGACCGTGACGCCGCCCGACGCGCCCGACACCGAAACAGCCCTGCTCGCCGTCCGCAAAGACGTCCGCAACGTCGCGATCGTCGCCCATGTCGACCACGGCAAGACAACGCTGGTCGACGCGCTGCTCCGCCAGACCGGCTCGTTCCGAGCCAACCAGGTCGTCGCGGAGCGGGTGATGGATTCGATGGATCTCGAACGCGAGAAGGGAATCACGATCCTCGCCAAGCAGACGAACGTCGACTTCGACGGGATCCACATCAACATCGTGGACACGCCCGGCCACGCCGACTTCGGGGGCGAGGTGGAGCGCTCGCTCAACCTTGTCGACTCGGTGCTGCTCCTGGTCGATGCGGCCGAGGGCCCGCTGCCGCAGACGCGCTATGTCCTCCAGAAGGCCATGGCGCGCCACCTGCCGGTGGTCGTGGCGGTGAACAAGATCGACCGCGGCGACGCGCGTCCCGTGGAGGTGCTCGACGACATCTACGAGCTCTTCATGGACCTGGGCGCGACGGCCCGCCAGATCGAGTTCCCGGTCGTCTACACGAACGCGAAGAGCGGCACCGCGACGCGCGCGCTCGCGGTGCCCGGCACGAGCCTCCGGCCGCTCCTCGAGCTGCTCGTCTCGGTCACGCCGCCGCCCACCTACGAGCCGGGACACCCGCTGCAGCTGCTCGTGACGAACCTGTCCGCCAACGAGTACGTCGGCCGGATGGCCGTGGGTCGAGTGATGAACGGCACGATCCGCGTCGGGCAGCGGATCGTGGTCGTGCGCGAGGAGCCCGACGATCCGAGCGGCGTCGTCGAGCCGGGGCGGACCGTGACCCTGTCCGGCACGGTGACCGCGCTGCAGACCGCCCGCGGGATCGAGCGCGCCGACATCGAGGAAGCCGGCCCGGGCGACATCGTCTCGGTGGCCGGGCTGCCCGAGGTCACGATCGGCGACACGCTCACCGACCCGGCCGACCCGCGGCCGCTCCCGCGGCTCGAGGTGGACGAGCCGACGCTGCGGATGACGTTCGGCGTCAACACCTCGCCGCTCTCCGGGCGCGACGGGAAGTACCTGACGAGCCGCCAGCTCCGGGCGCGCCTGGAGAAGGAGATCCTGGGCAACGTCGCGATCCAGTTCTTCCCCACCGAGTCGGCCGACACGTTCGAGGTGCGCGGTCGCGGGGAGCTCCAGCTCGCCGTCCTCGTCGAGCAGATGCGACGCGAGGGCTTCGAGCTCCAGGTGAGCCGCCCGGAGGTGATCCTGCGGACCGAGGGCGGCGTGCTCCAGGAGCCGTACGAGCGGATCACACTCGACATCCCGCCCGAGTACATCGGCACGATCCAGACCGCGCTGGCGGGCCGCAAGGGACGGCTCGAGCAGATGTCGACCGATGCCGACGGCCGCGTCCGCCTCGAATACGTCCTGCCGGTCCGCGGCCTGATCGGCTATCGCGGCCAGCTGATGACCGAGACGCGCGGGACGGCGCTGCTCCACCAGATCGGCGAGGGCTACGGCCCGTACGCCGGCGACGTGACGCACCGAACGAACGGCGTCCTCGTGGCGGACCGCCAGGGAACATCCAACGCCTACGGCCTCTTCAACCTCCAGGAACGCGCGGAGATGCTGATCGGCTCCGGGCAGGAGGTCTACGAGGGGATGGTCGTGGGCGAGAACGCCCGCTCCGGCGACATGGACGTGAACGTCACGAAAGAGAAGAAGCTCACCAACATCCGGACCCACGCCCACGACGAGGCGCTGCGGCTGACCCCGCCCCGGCCGATGACCCTCGAGACGGCAATCGAGTTCATCGGCGAGGACGAGCTGGTCGAGGTCACGCCCAACCAGATCCGGCTGCGCAAGCGACTCCTCTCGTCGCATGACCGGCACCGCCAGGCCGGCGCCCGCGAGGACGCGCGGTCGGTCGCGGAGCGCTGACGATCGTGGTTCGGCGGAGGGCCGCGACCGCCCGGGAACCGCTGACGACCTGACGCGCCGCCGCCGCCGCGCCCGCGGTGTCGCGCGCTGCCGCCGCGCCGCTACCATCTGGAGATGGACCGGCTGAGGTCGACGCCCGTTCGCACCGTGGTCGGCGCGCTCGCAGTGATGGGTGCGGCGCTGGCCTTGACCACGCTCGCGGTGGCTGCCCTCGAAGGCGTGCTGCAGATCCCGGACGCATCCGCGACGTACCTGCTCGCGGTCGTCTCGATCGCCGTGGCATTCGGCACCGCGGCGGCCGTGGCAACGGCGATCGGCTCGTTCCTCCTCTACGACTTCCTGTTCGTCGCGCCGACGGGCGCCCTCATCGTCGCGAACGCGGAGGAGCTCCTCAACCTCCTCCTGCTGCTCGCGCTCGGCGTCGTCGTCGGGCAGCTGGCCGGGATGCAGCGGGGCCGGGCCGAGACGGCCGTGCTCCGCGAGCGCCAGGCACGGACCCAGTACCAGGTGGGCCGCGAGCTCGCGACCGCGGCGACCGCGCGCGAGGCGCTGCCCGGCCTCGTGAAGATCGTGGGCCAGGAGGTCGAGGCGACGCGCACGTGGATCGGGCTCGGCCCGGAGGTGGGGCAGGAGCGAGTGACGGCCGACAGCGACCCTTCGCCGGGACGGGCGGCGCCCGCGTCGTACCAGGTCCTGCAGCGCGTGCCGGGCGACGAGGGGACGGCGTGGGTGCGCGTCCACGACCCGCGCCCGGCCTCCGGTGAGCGGCGCGAGCCGGGTGGCGTCTCCTACCGGATCCCGATCACGGCAGGGGGAATCCCGCTCGGGTCGCTTTGGATCGTCCGCCGCAGGAGCGACGGGCCGCCCGGCCGCGGCCACACGCGCGTGCTCGCCGCTGCGGCCGACCAGGTCGGCCAGGCGCTCGAGCGGGATCGCCTGGCCGACGAGGCCACCGGAGCGGAGATCGCCCGGCGTAGCGAGGCCGCCAAGACGGCCCTGCTCGACTCGGTCTCGCACGACCTGCGGACGCCGCTGGCCTCGATCCGCGCGGCGGCGGGGAGTCTCATGGACCCGACCGTGCCGCTCGACGACGAGGCCCGGATGGAGCGCGCTGCGTCGATCGACGGCCAGGCCGAGCGCCTCAACCGGCTCGTGACCAACCTGCTCGACATGAGCCGCATCGAGGCGGGCGGCCTTCGCGCGCGCCTCGAGGTCTTCCCGCTGGAGGACCTGGTCCGGGCGACCGTCGCGCGGTTCGCCGGTCAGCTCGACGGCCGGACGGTGGCGGTCTCGATGCCGTCGGACCTGCCTCCGGTCTCGGTCGACGAGATCTTCATCGACGAGGTCGTCACCAATCTCCTGGAAAACGCGATCCGCCATGCGCCCCCGGTCGTGCCGATCCAGGTGAGCGCCGTCGCACAGGCGGACGGGACCGTCCGGCTGCGCGTCGAGGATGGCGGCCCCGGGGTCCCCGCCGCGGCGCTCGAGCGCGTCTTCGACAAGTTCTACCGCGTCCCCACGACGACCGACCGCGCCCAGCGCGGAAGCGGCCTCGGCCTGGCCGTCGTCCGCGGGTTCGTGGAGGCGATGGGCGGGCGCGTCTCGGCTCACCCGAGCGACCTCGGCGGCCTCGCGGTGGACGTCATGCTCCAGCCGGCCGTGAGACCGACACCGCCGCCGGCGCCCGAGGGACCGGGACAAGGACCGGGGGGCGGGACGTGATGCCCGGACCGCCGCCCGGCGCGGCAGTCCTGCTCGTGGAGGACGACGCCGCGACGCGGCGGGAGGTCGCCACGTTCCTGCGCGGCCATGGCTTCCGGGTCGACGAGGCGGGCAATGGCGCGACCGCCTGGGAACGCTGGGCGGCGCAGCGGCCCGACCTGGTCGTGCTGGACCTGGGCCTGCCCGACCTGGACGGGGCGGTCCTGATCCGGCGCCTGCGGCGCGATGCGACGACCCCGATCCTCGTCCTCTCGGCGCGCGACCGGGAGGCGGAGAAGGTGGCCGCGCTCGAGTCGGGCGCGGACGACTACGTGACCAAGCCGTTCGGGGCGGCCGAGCTGCTCGCCCGGATCCGGGCGGTCCTGCGCCGCGCGGCCGGGCCAGCTGCCGAGCCGACCGGGGCGGTCCTGGTCGGCCAGCTGCGGCTGGACGTCGCGCGTCACGAGGTGACGGTGTCGGGTCGGCCCGTCCAGCTGACGCCCCGCGAGTTCGAGGTCCTCAAGGTCCTGCTGGCGTCGGCCGGCCGCCTGGTCACGCACGGCCGGCTGCTCCGCGCGGTGTGGGGCACCGCGTACTCGGACGAGGCCCACTACCT
>JADGQH010000171.1 GCA_017881985.1 Chloroflexota bacterium
GTCGGCTCGCGGCCCAGCTCCTGGAGCAGCTGCCGCGAGACGCGGATGAGCCGGTTGATCGTCTCCACCATGTGGACCGGGATCCGGATGGTGCGGGCCTGGTCGGCGATGGCACGGGTGATCGCCTGCCGGATCCACCACGTGGCGTACGTGGAGAACTTGAAGCCCTTCTCGTAGTCGAACTTCTCGACAGCCCGGATCAGGCCGATGTTGCCCTCCTGGATCAGGTCCAGGAAGCTCATCCCGCGGCCGATGTACTTCTTCGCGATCGACACGACCAGGCGCAGGTTCGCCGACGTCAGCTGCTCGCGCGCGTCGCGGCCGATCCGCACGATCTCGCCCTTGCGGTGGGCGAGCTTCGTGTTGAGCGGGACCTCCGGGTCGTAGCCCATCCGCTTGAGCAGGTCGGCGTCGTGGCCGCCCATGACCCAGCGCTCGAGCGCCGGGAAGGCGACCTCGTCGCGGGTCCAGTCATAGATCGCTCGCAGGCCCACGTTGTCGCGCGAGTCGAGGTCCCCGTTGTGGACCGCGAGGTAGGCCCAGTCGAGGAGCGTGACGAACGAATCCGCGTCCAGCTTCTCCGCGTACTCGCCCAGGTGACGGCGCGCCTCCTTGAGGCGCTCCTTCGTGCCCTCGGACTGAACGTCGCGGCCGGCCTTGACCAGGTGGAAGTCCGGGTGCGGCACCAGGAGGTCCGCGGCACCCTCGTCGGCGAGCGCCACGCGCACCATCAGGTGCGCCTCGTCGCCGAGCGGAAGGCGGTGCTGCGGCTTCGCTGTGCGCGTCTTGCGCTCGGTGTCGTGGAGCGTCCACTCGTGGAGGCTGACGATTGCCTTCGCGGGGGCCTCGACCATCCACTCGCCGAGCTCGATCGCCTTGGCCAGGACGATCTCCTCCTCGGCGGTCAGGAGGGCCACCTTCCCGATCTCCTTGAGGTACATGCGGACCGGGTCGTCGATCCCGATCATGTCGGCCGAGAGCGCCTCGAGCTCCTCCGCGGTGGGCTCCTCGAGCACCTTCGGGTCGAGCTTCGCGGGCACGTCCGGCACGGGCGCGTCCGCTGCAAGCTCCGAGGACGAATCTCCGTTCCCGCCGACCAGGTCGTCGTCGGCCACGACCAGCTCCGGGACGCCCGGCTCCGCGCCGAGGTCCAGGTCGTCGTCCTCGTCCGCATCGGGCACGATGACGGCGACCGCGCCGGCCGCCTTGCTCGCGGCATTCACGGCCTTCACCTCGGCGGCGGCGGCGCGACGTCGGCGCGGGCTGGCGGCCAGCACCGCCTCCACCAGCTGGCGGTCCATGGGATCCTGGGTCACGATCGTCCTCCTGCGGCGCGGGCTGCGGCCGGGCGGCTGAGCAGGCTTGCCTGCTCCATCCGCCGTTGCAGCGATTTCCGGGTCTCGTTGTGGTGTTGTTCCTGCGTCATCAGGAGCTCGATGGCCGGGCGGTCGTTCGCCCGCTCGGCCTCGCCGAGCTCCACGCGCGTCCAGCGGGTTCGCTCCTCCAACCGGTCGAGCTCAAGGCGGAGCAGGCATTGCTCGATCCCCTGTGACGCGACCCGGAGATCCGTGGTGCCCGCATCCGTGCCCGCATCGCGCCGCTCGAGGAGCGCGACGAGGAGCGCCTGCGTCTCCGGGTCCGCCGCGAGGCGGGCGAAGACGCGCTCGGTCGTGTACGGCGGATCCTCCCGGAGCGCGAGCATCGCCGTCCAGAGCTCGCGGGCCGGCTGGCTCGGCAGGTCGGCCGGGGCCAGCCGTTCGGCGGTGGCCTCCTGCGTCTCCGGGACCGAGAGGAGGAAGCGGAGCAGGTCGCGCTCCACCGGATCGATCGCCCGCAGGACAGCCTTCGGATCGAACGCGTCGGGCGAGGCGAGGACCGATGCCGCCGAGATCCGGCCCTCCCCGGCGCCGGCCCCGGCCGATCCGCCGCGAGCGGCCTCCGGCGCGCGGTGCAGCGACTCGAGGAGAACGCGCTCCTCGACGCCGGACACCTGGCGGAGCTGCTGGAGGTAGCCATCGCGGAGGACCGGGTTGCGGACCGTTCGAAGCGTGGGGAGGATGGCGTCGATGAAGCGCGCACGACCGCCGGTGGTGCGCAGGTCGGCCGATCGGGCATGGAACTCGATCAGGTACTCCACGATCGGGGCGGCCGTGCGGATCGCCTCGCGCCACGTGTCGGGCGCGTCGCGGATCACCTCGTCGGGATCCTTGCCGTCGGGCAGCCGGGCGACCCGGACCTCGTCCAGCTCCACGCCCGCGTCGGCGGCCGCCAGCTGGCGCGTGAGCTGCTCCAGCGCGGTCACGCCCAGCGTCCCGGCACGCTCCCCTGCCGGATCCACGTCGTAGGCGAGCACGATCTTCTTCGCGGCGTAGCGCGTGAGCAGCGCGACCTGGCCCGGCGTCAGCGCGGTGCCCAGGCTGGCGACCACGTTGTCGAAGCCGGCCTGGTGAGCCATGAGCGCATCGGTGTAGCCCTCGACGATCACGGCGATCCCCGACTTCCGGATGGCCGCCTTCGCGCGGTCCAGCGGGTAGAGCGTCCGGCTCTTGTCGAAGACCGGCGTGGCCGGCGAGTTGAGGTACTTCGGGCCGTCGGGATCCGGGGCGGGCTGGGCGGCACGTGCAGGCGGCGCGTCGGTCGTCGAAGGCTGGTCGCCGGCCGCGGGTTGGTCACTGGCGCCCGCAGCGGTCCCGGTCGTCAGCGCGGCCGCCGGCAGGATGCGGCCCCCGAGACCCGTCGCGTTGCCGGTCGCGTCGCGGATCGGGAAGAGGACGCGGCCCCGGAAGCGGTCGTAGACGCCGCGACCGCTCCTGCGGGGCATCGCGAGGCCAACCTCGGTCAGCTCGGCCGCGCCGATCTGGCGCTTGCGCTCCAGTGTCCGGACCAGGGCGTCCCAGTCCGGCGGGGCGAAGCCAAGCTGGGCGCGCTCGATCGACTCGTCGGTGAAGCCGCGGCCGCGCAGGTAGGCAAGCGCCGCGGCGCCCGTCTCGCTGTTCATGAGGACCGCGTGGTAGAAGGCGAAGGACGTGTCGAGCACCTCGTGGAGGCGCTTGCGGTGGGCATCCTCGCGGGAGGTCCGCTCGTCGATCTCCACCCCCGCGCGCTGCGCGAGCCGGCGGAGCGCCTCGGGGAAGGCGATCCCGTCGCGGCGCATGACGAAAGAGAAGATGTCGCCGCCTTCGCCGCAGCCGAAGCAGTGCCATGTCTCCCGGGCCGGCGTCACGATGAAGCTCGGCGTCTTCTCGCCGTGGAACGGGCAGAGACCCTTGAGCGTGGTGCCTGCCTTCTTCAGCTGCACGGTCTCGCCGACCACGTCGACGACCGTGAGCTTGCTCTTGACTTCTGCAGCGACCCCGACGGTCAACCTGCCTCCTCGCCCCTGTGCCGTGCCGGCTAGCTCGTCCGTGCTGCTCGCCTCGCCCGCGAGCGCCGGTTGCCGGACACCGAAACGGCGTGTCAAGCCTTGACACGCCTTCTGCTTTCGAGATTGTGCGCCTGGATGACTCGCTTGTCAAGGGGTTGTCAATACCCCTGGGGAGTACCGATCCGAGGGCTCCTCTGTTGGGGCCGCTGTCCGCGCGCCATGCCTGTGAACGGTCACGGAAGTGAGCGCGGAAAGTGACGCGTTCCAGATTCGTGACATTCGCCTCCAGATCTTCGACAGGTGGTGCGGGACGCCAGCTGGATGATCGCGGTTTCCTGCCTCGTCGATCGCCCTGTGGTCCCCGCCTGCTCCACCGCCCTGGTGTCGGCGAGGACGCCAGGGGTTGACCGCCGAAGGGGGTCGTCATTCCGGTCGGCGAGGTGCTCGCTCGGTATCTGCGGTGCCCCAATCCGGAGAGGTCGCCGCGCGATGGTCGGGCTACGGCGAAAGAGCGAACGCCACGGCCGCATCTGCGCTCATGCCGCCACCCTCGGCCCATGCCGAGCGCAGGGATTCGCGGTCGAGCTCCCGTCGCAGCCGGCCAACCGCGGAGTCGTACTCCTCCCGCTCGAAGCCGGACATCGCGGCCTCGGCGACCTCCCGCAGGGCCTCGGCGGCCCCGAGCAGCCGCGCTGCCCGGAGGCCGTTTCCCCGCGACATCGCCACGTACGCGAAGGATTCGAGCTGGTTGGCGACCGCTCCGCGGTTGCCGCTCCGCTGCCAGCCGCGGACCGTCTGGCGGTACTCCGCCTCGGCCTCGTCGATCCGGCCGGAGCGGCGCAGGACGTGACCGAGCTCGCTCTGGACTGCGAGCTCGAACCGCTGGTCGCCGATCCTGTGGAACTGGGCCTGGGACTGGCGGAACCAACGCTCGGCATCCTCCAGCCGGCCGATTTGGCTCGCGACGCGTCCGCGGATCTGGGTGACCCACGCGATTTCCTGCGGGTTGCCCGACCGCACGGCCGCCTCGCTGGCCTGCACCAGCCAGTGGTCCGCGGCGTCGAGGTCGACCGGGCCCTCGACCATCGCCCGTGCAGCAGCGATCCGGCCGGCGCGTGCCCAATCTCCACGATCGTTCGCGATGCCCGTTGCCTCATCGAGCATCGCTCGCAGGCCGTCGACGTCGCGTTCGCCGGCAGCGAGGACACGTGCGATCGCCAGGATGGTGATTGCATCCGAGATGGCCGCGGGATCGCCGGACATCCGGGCAAGGCCCAGCGCTTCCTCGCCGAGCGAGGCTACGTCGGCACGGCCAATCGACTCCGCTACGTGGCCGGCACCCGCGAGGGCACGGGCGACGAGAGCTGCCCGCGCCCGGGCCGCCGGCGCGGAGTCGGGCTCGGGCAGGGCCCGCACGCGCTCCACCGCGTGCAGCAGGCGGTCGAGCCCTTCGGATCCCATCGTCCGTGATCGCCAGTAGCGGGTCAGCGCGAAGCACAACTCGAGGGCAGCCTCGGGGTTCGCGCCGTCGGCCCAGTCGAGCGCGGTGCGAAGGTTGTCGATCTCGGCATCGAGGCGCTCCATCCAAGCCGGCAGCTCGGGTCCCTCGAGCCCTTGCTCAGCGTCGCGCGCCAGCCGCAGAAAGATGGCGAGGTGGCGGTCACGGAGCGGCACCGTCTCACCGCTTGCCGCGAGTTGATCGGCCGAGTACTGGCGGATCGTCTCCAGCATCCGGTAGCGGGTGGCGCTGGTGTGGTCGACGGCGACGAGCGAGCGGTCGACGAGGCGACCGAGGCCATCGAGCGTGGCGAGCCGGGCGCCGCCCTCCTGTCGAACCGCGCCGTCGGATCCACGGTCCGCGGGGTACTCAAAGGTCACGCCCGTCGCGGACTCGAGCGTCCACCCCCCTGCGAAGACGGCAAGTCGGCGCAAGAGCCGGCGGTCATCGTCCTCGAGCAGGTCCCAGCTCCAGTCGATGAGCGCCTGCAGCGTCCGCTGCCGCGGCACCGCCGTCCGTCGTCCGCCGGTCAGCAGGCGGAACCGGTCGCCCAGGCCCTGTGCGATCTCGTCGGCAGACAGCACGTTCACCCGCGCGGCCGCCAGCTCGAGGGCGAGCGGGATGCCGTCGAGCCGCCGGCAGATCTCCACGACGGCGCCGACGTTCGAGAGATCCAGGGCGAACGCCGGCAGGGTCGCCCGGGCCCGCTCGAGGAAGAGCGAGACAGCATCCGACCGGCCGGCCCGCTCGAGGGCCTCGTCGTCAACGTCCAGATGGCCGCCGTGCTCTTCCATCGGGGCCGGCAGTGCCAGCGAAGGCACGGCGAAGAGTGCCTCCCCTTCGACGCCAAGGGGTTCACGACTCGTCGTCAGCACGCTGAGGTCGGGGCAGCTGTCCAGCAGGCGGTGGGTCACGTCGGCAGCGGCCGCGATGAGGTGCTCGCAGTTGTCGAGGAGCAGCAGGAGCTCCTTCGAGCGCAGGTAGTCCGCGATCGTGTCGATCGGGGGCTGCCCGGGCTGATGCTGGAGCCGCAGGGCGCGCCCGATCTCGGCGACGAGGAGCTCCGGGTCGCTGAGCGGCGCGAGCTCGACCAGCCAGGCGCCGTCGCGATAGCCGTCGAGGGCATCCGCGGCAACCTGCAGTGCGAGGCGCGTCTTGCCGGTGCCACCGACACCGACAAGGGTGACCAGGCGACTCCGCACGAGCAGGGCCCTGACCTCGGCCAGCTCCCGGTCGCGTCCCACGAACGAGGTGACCTGGGGCGGGAGGTTGGTCGGGTGGTCGGCCACCGCGCGGAGCGGCGGAAACTCGCGGCGCAGCCCCGTCGCCACGACCTGGTAGACATGCTCGGGCCGGTCCAGGTCGCGCAGGCGATGCTCGCCCAGGTCGACGAGCTCGGTCCCCGGCACCAGGTCGTCGGCCACGAGCGCCGAGGTCGCTGAGGACACGAGCACCTGGCCGCCGTGGCCGATCGCCATCAGGCGAGCCGTCCGGTTCAGGGCGGGCCCGAAGAAGTCGCCCTCCCGGACCTCGGCGCTCCCGGAGTGAACCGCCATCCGCACACGCAGCGGCCCCGTCGTCGGCCACGCGTGGCGCTCGAGCGCCCGCTGGCCCTCGACGGCTGCCATGAGCCCCGCCTCGGGCCGGTCGAAGGCGGCCAGCACACCGTCGCCGGTCGTCTTGACGACCGTCCCGCCCGCCTGCTCCACGGCCGCTCGCAGCAGCGCGTCGTGGGCTTCGAGTGCGACGCTCATGGCGGCCGGCTGCTCCTCCCAGAGCCGCGTGCTCCCCTCGATGTCTGTCAGGAGGAACGTGGCGGTCCGGGCCGCGGGCGTCGTCTTCATCGCCGGCTTGCTGTCCCACGCATGGCCGGCATCCTCCCGGCTGGGACGTTCGGCGTCAAGGACGGCATGGAGACCGCTCTTCCGTGCCTCGGAAGCAGCGTCCAGAACCCGAGCCCGGAAAAGGGAGATGGCCCGAATCGAGGCACCGGCAGCCGGCGCACCTGAAAAGCATCCGGAAAGGCACCGGTAGCAGATCCGTTGCAACGCCGTCCACGCTCAGGCAAACGCAGAGTCAGAACCTGGACGGGCGGTCGTCAGATTGCCGTCCGCTCACACTGTTGGGGATCGCGAGATTGGCGTGGCCAGAGCCGTCAGTGATCGAGCGCAAGCGCGCCCTCGGTGGCGTCAGCGGATGTCCACG
>JADGQH010000028.1 GCA_017881985.1 Chloroflexota bacterium
GTCTTGAGGGCGACGACCGCCTGCGACAGGAAGTAGTAGCCGTCGGTCATGTCGACGACCGCGGCGCGCTCGGGCGTGTAGGAAACCTGGTTGATGTCGAGGTCGAACTTCTTGGCGCCGGGCGCGTACGAGGAGTCGAAGGGGACCACGATCCAGGTGACCTTGTCCTTCGCGAACCCGAGCTTGGCCGCGAGCGCGTAGGCGAAGGCGCTCTCGAAGCCCTGGCCGTTCGTGGGATCGCCGAGCTGCCACGGCTTGGGTGCGTTCCCGCTCGCCGGCACCGCGTAGTACGGCGGGTAGGCGGGATTATCGGTGCCGATCGTCAGCGTGCCGGCGGTCAGGGTCTTGAGGTTCGCCGGGGCACACGGATCGGGCGACGGGCTCGGGCTCGGCGCGACGGCCTCGCTCGGCGAGGCGGCCGCGGACGCGGCGACCGAGGGCGCCGCCGACGGGGCGGTGGATGGGGCGGGCGTCGGTGTCGCCGCGCCGGAACAGGCGGCAACCAGCGCGCCGACGAGCGCGAGAGCTACCACGGGGCGGAATGGGGTTCGCATGGTACGCACATCTCCTCCGTGTCGGGACCGGCGAGAGTGTACCCGAGCGGGCGACCCCTCCGGAGAGCCCCGCGGTCCTTCCGGGAACGTCGCCGGGTGAATGCTCGGCTAGACTCGGGACGTGCGCGCCCGGGTCTTCGAGATGCGGCTGCTCGCGGCGAGCCTCACCGCCCTGTGGGCCGCCACGAGCCTCCTCGTCCTGGCGGCTTACCGGCCCGGCGGACCCGCCGACCTCCTCGTGGGCGTCGCCCTGCTCGTGCCGGTCGGGATCGCGTCGGCGGCGGTTGTGTGGCCACCCGCCGCGCACGGGCCGCAGGCGTTTCGCCTGATCGGCGGGCTGGCGGTGGGAACCGGCCTGATCCTCCTGCCGTCGCTGGCGGTCCTCTGGCGCCAGATCGCGGATCGCGGCCTCCAGACGCTCGTTCCCTCCCTCGAGGCGGGCTACCCGTGGGTCCTGGCGATCCTCGGGACCTCGCTCTTCGCGGCGCTCGGCGTTGCGCGGCGCGTCCTCGGGCCGGGCGCTGCGCGACGGCCCAGGCTGGCAGCGTCGCTCGGCGCCGGGTTCGGGATCGCGCTCTTCACCGCGAGCCTGCTGGCGTCCGTCGCGGTCGGGAACGACCTGGCGCTCGCCGGGAAGCCCGCGGGGTCGTCCCAGTTCGGACCCACCGACCCGACCCTGCTTCCGCCGACCTGCGACGCGCTGATCACCACCGGCAGCAGCGCCCGGCTCTCGCTGACGCTGAGCGGTTCCATCGATCGGCGCCCGATGGGCGGGGCCCGGGTACGCGGCGCGCGGGCGGGCCTCGACTTCTCGTGGACGTCCGAGGTCGCGACCATCCGGGCGCTCGGGCTCGGTGGGGCCGCGCTCGTCGGGACGCAGGGATGGCTGCGCGAGCCCGGAAGCTCCTGGGGCCGCGTGCCCGGACGGGCCGTCGAGGACGAGTCGATCGATCTCGCCGTCCTTCGCGCGGCCCTCGATACGGAGGCCCGGGCCGCAGCGGAGGAGATCGGGATCGCATACGTGGAAGGGGCGCGAGCGCGCCACTGCCGCCTGGCGATCGACGGGGACACCTTCCAGCGAGCCTTCCCCCAGGTCCGCTGGCTGGCGGGCGACGCGGACCTGCACCGGTGGCGGGGCGAGCTCGAGTACTGGATCTTCACGGACGACCAGCTGGGCCGGGCAGATGCCTGGATCGAGGGCGAGGGATTCACGCTGCAGGCCGGCGCCATCCGCGGCCGCCTCGACGCGAGCATGATCGCCACGGAGCGCGGCAGCTCGATCACGATCGTGGCGCCGGCGCGCTGACGGGAAGGACGACCCGCATGGATCGCTGGGATTCGGGCACGGATGCGGCCGGCCGCAAGCGGGACCGGCTGGCCCGCTTCTACCGCGTGACGACCTATCTCGAGGCGCACCCGGAGGGCGCGACGCCCGACCAGATCGCGGCCTTCGTCGGGATGTCCAGGCGCAATGCATACCGCGACCTGCGGGCCCTCCAGGACGAGCTGGACATCCCGCTCTGGGCCGAGGGCGGCCGGTGGGGAATCGAGGATCGGGCCTTCCTGCCCGCGTTCCGGCTGACGCGCGCGGAGGCGATGGCCGTCTTCCTGGCGGCCCGCCTGATGGCGCGCTACGCCGACGCGCATGACCCCGACCTGGCAGCAGCGTTCCAGAAGCTCGGCGAGGCCCTGCCGCCGGTCCTGGCCCGCCACGTGCAGCGAACCCTCGACGTGATGGCCGCCCGGCCGCTGGACCCCGTGGGGAGCCGCAACCTGCGGCTGCTGACGCAGGCATGGGCGGAGCGGCGCGTGGTGGAGCTGACGTACGACCCCAGCACCTACGACCCCACCCGCCAGCCGCGCGCGGCCCGCGTCCGACCCTATCTCATCGAGCCGTCGGCCGACACGCACGCGCTCTACCTGATCGGCTTCGACGAGACGAAGGGCGGAATTCGCACCTTCAAGCTCGAGCGGATCCGCAGCCTCGCCATGACCCCGGTCGAGTTCGAGCCGCCGCCCGACGGCGAGATCGAGGCGGCCCTCGACCGCGCCTGGGGGATCGTGGCCGACCAGGCGGTGGTGGAGGTCGTCCTGCGCTTCGAACGATCGGTCGCGTCGCGCGTGGCCGAGACGACCTGGCACCCGACCCAGACGCTGGCCAGGAACGCCGACGGCTCGCTGACCTGGCGCGCCCGGGTATCCGGCACGCTGGAGATCCGGCCCTGGATCCTCGGCTGGGGCGCCGACGTCGAGGTCCTCGAACCCGAGGCGCTCCGCCGCGAGATCGGGGCGATCGTGCACGCCGCGGCCGCGCGCTACCCACGCGGGTAAGCGCGAAGGGCCACAATCGAGCGATGCGACCGGCCCGCTTCGCCGCCGTCAACCTGATCAGCGACCCGATCCACGGCTACATCGAGCTGACGAAACGTCTCTCGTCCGCGGCCGCGATGGCGGCCGGGCTTCCGGACGAGGAGACGGCGGAGGAGGACCTCCTCGACACGGTGTGGCTGCAGCGCCTGCGCAGGATCAGCCAGCTCCAGAGTGCGCGCTGGGTCTTTCCCACCGCGGAGCATTCGCGGTTCACGCACGGCCTTGGCGTCATGCACGAGGCGGGCCTGTGGGCACGCCAGCTCTACCCGTCGCTCGCCGACGCGCTGGCGACCGCAGCGGTGGCCGAGCCCGTCCCGTCGGAGGGGCTGGTGGTCGAAACGCTCCGCGTTGCCGGCCTTCTCCATGACGTGGGTCACGGCCCGTTCGCCCATTTCTACGACGAGCACGTGCTGGCGCGCTTCCCGGCGCCACACGACGAGCGGCGCAGCGGTCCGAAGGCGCTGACCCACGAGGATCTCTCGCAGCTCATCGTGACCCGGGAGCTGGCGCCCCTGATCCGCGGCCTCCGACGGGCGCCGGGCGGGGTGCCCGGGCGCGACGCGCTCGCGCCCGGCGAGGAGATCGACCCGGCCTGGGTGGCGTTCCTCATCTCGAAGCCGCCCCTGGACGACGCGGCGATGCCACGCTGGGTCCGCTGGCTCCAGCCGCTGCTCTCCGGCGTGTTCACGGTCGACAACCTGGACTACGTCCGGCGCGACGCCTACCTGACGGGCGTGTCGGCCGGGCCGGTGGACGCCGAGCGGCTGCGGCGCTACGCCTTCATCTCGGAACGCGGGCTGACCCTCTACGAGTCCGGCCTGAGCGCCCTGGAGATGTTCCTGACGGCGCGCCTGTTCATGTACCAGCAGGTCTACTTCCACCGGACGGTGCGGGGCATCGACCTCGACCTGGCGAGCGTCTTCGCGACGTCGATCGCCGCGCTCTTCGGCGACGGCTCGCCCGCGGACGACCTGGCCGGTTTCGCGGACCTCGACGAGTACGCGCTCCTCCACCGGGCCGCCCGCTGGGCCCGCGGGCTCGAGGTCGGGCAGACGCCCAGACCCGGCGACGGGCGCGTGACGCCGGAGGTCGCCGCGACCTGGTCGCGCATCCTGCTCCGCCGGCCGCGCTGGCGCGCCGAGGCCGAGGTGCGTGCGGAGTACGAGGTCGGACCGCCCCCCGCCGAGGCGATCGCGACCCTCGGCGAAGGCATCCCCGGACGGGTCGCGATCGACCTGGCGATCGTGGACGCGCGACCGAGCGGCGACGAGGCGAACGCCCGCCTCGCGATCGCCGGCAGGGAAGGGCGGCCGACGCAGCCGCTCTCCGCCTGGCTTGGACGGCTTCCGGCATTCGCCCTGATCGGCCGGCGCTACGTGAGGACGGACGCCGACTGACGCGGCGGCGACCGGGCACGATGGCCCCCGCCGCGTGCCCTTCGGCCTGACCGTCCGGGCCTCGCGGCGCTACCGCGGCTCGCGGCCCTCGGGCCACAGTGCGACCGCCGCACTCGTGGAGGTCAGCGCGTGGACGTCGAACAGCTCGCCCGGATCCAGTTCGCGATCACGATCGGGTTCCACTTCTTCTTCCCCAGCATCTCGATCGGGATCGGGGCAATCGTCCTCGTACTCGAGACGCTGCGGGTTCGGAATCGCCACGGGAAGGCCGATACCTACGATCGGGCCGCCGCGTTCTGGACCCGGATCTTCGCCCTGACCTTCGTCGTCGGGGTCGGCTCCGGCCTCGTCATGGAGTTCCAGTTCGGGACCAACTGGGCCCAGTACTCCGCGTTCGTGGGCGACATCTTCGGCGCCCCGCTGGCGGCCGAGGGGATCCTGGCCTTCTTCCTCGAGTCCTCGTTCCTTGGCCTGCTCGTCTTCGGCCACGGTCGGATCAGCTCCCGCGTCCGCTGGTTCGCGGCGCTCATGGTCGTCGTCGGAACGCTCCTCTCGGCGGTCTGGATCCTGATCGCGAACAGCTGGATGCAGACGCCGGCCGGCTACCAGATCATCGATGGGCGCGCCCGGCTGACGGACTTCTTCGCGGCAGCCCTCAATCCGTCGATCGTGCCGCGGTACCTGCACACCGTGGCCTCGGCCCTCACGGCAGGCGCCTTCCTCGCCCTGGGCGTCTCCGCCTGGTACGTGCTGAAGCGCAGGCACCTCTCGGTGGCGCGGGCGGTGGTTCCAATCGCGCTCGTCACCGCCTTCGTCGGGTCGGCCGCCATGTTCGCCACGGGCGACATGAGCGCCAAGCAGGTCGCCAGGACGCAGCCCGCGAAGTTCGCCGGGATCATGGCAATCTACTCGACCTCGACCGGCGTCCCGATGACGATCTTCGCGCTGCCGCCGACGCAGAGAGCGGCCGACATCCCCCAGGGACCGGAGCTCCAGGTGGCGCGCCTTCTCTCGTTCATGACGTACGGCGATTGGAACGCGCCGGTCACGGGGCTCGACCAGTTCCCGGCGCAGGACTGGCCGCCGATCGCGCTGAGCTTCCTCTCGTACCACAACATGGTCCTGCTCGGCACGTTGATGCTGCTCGTGATGGCCTTCGGCGCCTATTACCTGTGGCGACGGAGCCTCTTCCGGCGACCCTTCTGGCTCCGGGCGGCGGTGCTGGCCACGCCGCTCCCGCTCATCGCGATCCAGCTGGGCTGGGCGACGGCGGAGATCGGTCGCCAGCCATGGATCGTCTACGGCGTGATGCGAACGGCCGATGGCGTGAGCAGGATCGTGCCCGCCGAGCAGGTTGCCATCTCGCTGGGCCTGCTGGTGGGGCTGTACGTCCTGCTCGGGGCGCTGTGGCTGTACCTCATGCGTCGCGAGCTGGGTCACGGTCCGGCGCCGGCGCCGGGTGATGGGGGCGATGAAGCCGCGCTCGACGAGCTGCCGAGGCACGAGAACGCCCTCCGGGCCGGTCAGGACGTGGCGTAGGGAGGCACGACGATGGCCGAGAACGGATTCCTCCAGGCCGCCTGGTTCCTCCTCATCGGGGTGCTCCTGGTTGGCTACGCGATCCTCGACGGATTCGACCTGGGCGTCGGCATGCAGCACCTGACGACGGCGCGCACGGACGACGAGCGCCGGATCCTGATGAACAGCATCGGGCCGGTCTGGGACGGGAACGAGGTCTGGCTCATCACGGCCGGCGGCGCCCTGTTCGCGGCGTTCCCGAAGGTCTACGCGACGGTCTTCTCGGGCTTCTACCTCGCCCTGATGCTGGTGCTGGCGGCCCTGATCCTGCGGGCGGTCTCGCTCGAGTTCCGCTCGAAGGAACGGGGACGGGCCTGGCGGACGACCTGGGACGTCGCATTCTGCGTCGGCTCGCTCCTGCCGGCAGTCCTGTTCGGGGTCGCGATCGGCAACGTCATGCGCGGCGTGCCGCTCGACGGCCAGGGCGACTACGCGGGCACGTTCACCGGGCTGCTGTCGCCGTTCGCGCTCTGCGTGGGCCTGCTGTCCGCGGCGATGTTCCTGATGCAGGGTTCCACCTGGCTGCTCAACAAGACGGAGGGCGCCGTTCGCGACCGCGCGCGACGAACGGCGAACCTCGGCATGGCCGCGACGCTCGTCCTGTGGGTCGTCGTGACAGCCTGGTCCCGATCCGAGGCGCCCGCGCTCTGGGATGGGTTCGGGTTCATCCCGGCCTGGCTGGTGCCGGTTGCCGTGGTCGCGGCCCTGCTGGCATTCCCGGTCCTGATCCGGCGTGGCCGGGTCGTCGCCGCGTTCGCCGCGTCGTCGGCGGCCATTGCCGCAATGGTTGCCACGCTCGGGATCGGCCTCTGGCCGAACCTGGTGCCGGCTCGCGACCAGGGCGTGTCGCTGGCCGTCTCGACGACCGCTTCATCCGACCTGACCCTGACCGTGATGCTGATCATCACGGTGGTCGGCTTCCCGTTCGTGCTCGCCTACACGGCCTGGATCTACCGGACGTTCCGGGGTCCCGTGCATCTCGACGAACACTCGTACTGACGCTCCCGGGCCGCGACCGGGGCGCGCGACCGATCCGAGCCGCCGGGAGTAGGGTGAGGACATGAGATACATCGAGGTCGGCGGCGTTCGGGTCTCCGCGATCGGCCTGGGCACCTGGCAGTTCGGGTCGCGCGAATGGGGCTACGGGGACGCATATGCGGCCCACGAGGCCCCGGCGATGGTCCGGCGCGCACTGGAGCTCGGCGTCACGCTCATCGACACCGCGGAGGTCTACGGCTTCGGAGCGTCGGAACGGATCGTCGCGCGGGGCCTCGCCGCGGCCGGCCCGGATCTCGCGGCCCGGGCATTTGTTGCCACGAAGCTGCTCCCCATCCTGCCGCTGCCGTCGATCGTCGCGTCGCGGGCAGCCGCCAGCCGGGATCGCCTGGAGGTTGCCGCGATCGACCTCTACCAGCTCCACTGGCCGAACCCGATCGTGCCCGTCCGCACCCAGGCCGCCGGCCTGCGGGGCGTGCTCGATGCGGGGGTCGCGCGCCGCGTGGGCGTGAGCAACCATGGCCTCGGGCGATGGCGGGCGCTCGAGTCGGCGCTTCGGCGGCCGGTGATCTCGAACCAGGTGCGCTTCAGCCTCGCGACCCCGTCGCCCCGCTGGGACCTGGTCCCATACGCCGCCGAGCGCGGCAGGCTGGTCATCGCCTACAGCCCCCTCGGCCAGGGGCTCCTCGCCGCCGACGATCCGGCGCAGCGCCGCGTCGGCACGCGGCGCATGAACCCGCTCTTCCGCGATGCCGCGCTCCGCCGCGCTCGACCGCTCCTCGCGGCCGTCCGCGAGATCGCGACGGCCCACGGCGCCACCCCTGCGCAGGTGGCCCTCGCGTGGGTCATCGCGCATCCGAACACGGTCGCGATCCCCGGGGCCCGGACGCTTGAGCAGCTGGAGCAGAACGTCGCGGCCGCCGACCTGACGCTGTCGCCCGACGAGCTGGCTCGGCTCACGAACGAGTCCGAGCGCTTCGACGCAGCCGGACGGCGCTGACGCGGCGAACACCGGGCGGCGATCCGACGACGACCAGCCGCCCGACTCCAGCCGGGGCCGCCGGACCCCGCTGGACCGCGTCCGCCACAATCCACGCATGACCGCCGCCCAGGTTCGCGACCTGGCCTCCGAGCTGCTCGTCTGGGTTGCGCTCCTCGGCGGGTTCGGGATCCTGGCCGCGTTCCACGTCCTCGACGGGAGGCGACGACGCCGACGGGTCGTCGAGATCTGCGCGACAGGCGCCTACGGGCCCCGCGCCGAGATCGTCGCATCGATCGTGGCGCGGGCCGGGTTGCTTGCGCCTGACGAGGCGGCACGGCTCGAGGCGGCCCGGCGCATCGCCCTGGAGTACGACCCGCGGGCCCGCAAGGCCCCGGCCGCGGCGCGACGGGCCCGCGACCGGGCATTCGCGAACGAGCGCGACGTGGTCGCCCTCGCGGCCGCGACCGGGGCACGGGACGCTGCCCTGACGGCGCTCGCGGCGCTCCCCGACCCCGCGCTGCGCCGCCTGGCAGCCGAGTGCGCCGCCGAGACCGCGGCCGCCGTCGTCGCGGTCGAGCGGATTCCCGCCGGCGAGTTCCGGGCCCTCACGCGGGCCTGGCGCGAGGTGATCGGGCCGATCGCAGTCCGACCTCGCCGCGAACCCTGACCGGGCCTACCATGGACGTGCGACACCCCGCCACCCGGAGGCGATCCCGTGAACCAGGAGCAGCAGGCAACAC
Organism: Chloroflexota bacterium; assembly: GCA_017881985.1. Lineage (GTDB taxonomy): Bacteria > Chloroflexota > Limnocylindria > Limnocylindrales > CSP1-4 > CTSoil-043. The sequence goes on from JADGQH010000028.1 coordinate 8,618, forward strand.
AGGCCCTTGAAGCGGCGGCCCGGCGGCGGCGCGAGCTGCGGGACGCGCTCGTGGTGCTCGAGGACGCGGTCGCGTCCTCCGTTCACGATCCCGAGCGCTGGCGCCTGGGCGTGGCGGCGCGCCTCCTCGGTCTGCGCGAAGCCTTCGCCGATCACGTTGCCGAGACCGAAGCGACCGGCGGCCTGTACGACGAGATGGAGGAGATTGCGCCCCACGTGCAGGGCAAGGCTCGACGGCTCCGCGAGGAGCACCCACCGCTCACGAGCGCCATCGTCGACGCGGTCGCAGGCTTCGACACGCCATTCCCGGAGGCGACCGACCTGAACGCCCTGCGCGACGACCTCCAGCGGCTCATGGGCCGCCTGATCCGCCATCGCCAGCACGGCGCGGACCTGGTCTGGGAGGCCTACCAGCTGGACATCGGCGGCGCCGGCTGAATGCACGGCGCCCACGTCGACGAGGGGCCGTCCGTCCCGGGCGCGCCCGCCGACGACCCGTTCGCATCGATTCTCGCGCTCCGCGGCATCGTGGTCCTCGACGGGGGACTCGCGACCCAGCTCGAGGCCCAGGGGAACAGCCTGGCCGACGCGCTGTGGTCGGCCCGGCTGCTGCTCGAGAACCCGGCCGAGATCGTGCGTGCCCATCTCGCCTTCTACCGGGCGGGCGCCGCCGTCGCGACGACCGCCAGCTACCAGGCGACGTTCGAGGGCTTCGCCGCGCGCGAGATCGACCATGCGGGCGCGATCGGCCTCCTGCGGCGGAGCGTTGCGCTCGCCTCCGAGGCGCGGACAACCTGGCGGGCCGAGCGCCCACCCGCCGACCTCCTCCCGCTGCTCGTGGCGGCGTCGATCGGGCCGTACGGCGCATTCCTGGCGAATGGCGGCGAGTACACCGGCCGCTACGGCCGCAGCGTCGCCCAGCTCCGCGACTTCCATCGCGAACGGCTCGAGGTCCTGACCGAGACGGAGGCCGACCTGCTCGCCTGCGAGACGATCCCGGAGCTCGAGGAGGGGATCGCGCTCGTCGAGCTGCTCGAGGCCACGCCCGGCGCGCGAGGCTGGCTGAGCTTCTCGTGCGCCGACGGCGCCCGGCTCCGGAGCGGCGCGGCCGTGGAGGAGGCGTTCGCGCTGGCCGAGCAGTCCTCGCGGGTGCTCGCGGTCGGGGTGAACTGCACCGGGCCGGAGTTCGTCGACGAGCTGCTCGCCCGCGCCCGGGGCGCGACGGCGAAGCCGCTGATCGTCTACCCGAACAGCGGGGAGGGCTGGGACCCGGACGCGAAGACGTGGATCGGGGCTGCCGGCCCCACGGTCGATGGGCCCGCCGCGCGCCGCTGGATCGAGGCGGGCGCGACGATCGTGGGCGGATGCTGTCGCGTCTCGCCGAGCCAGATCGAGGCAGTGTCGGCGATGGTGGCAACGCTCGGGCACGGGAGGATCGACGCATGACGGACACGCCGCGGGCGGCGGACCGGTATCCCATCCGGACGGCGACCCTCGAGACGGTGGATGCGTTCGTCGCCCCGCTCAACCTTGCCTTCGCGGATATACCGGACCCGGGCGACGAGGAACGCCGAACCTGGGAGCCGGACCGGATCATCGCGGCGTTCGACGGTACCGAGCCCGTCGCGACGGCGGGAGCGCTGACGTTCCGCCTGAGCGTGCCGGGCGGCGAGGCGGCAGCGGCGGGCGTGACGCTGGTCGGGGTCAGCCCGTCCCACCGACGGCGCGGGATCCTCCGCGCGATGATGCGCCACCAGCTCGACGACGTCCGGGCGCGAGGCGAATCCATCGCGATCCTGTGGGCCTCCGAGGGCGCGATCTACCAGCGATTCGGGTATGGCCTGGCCACGCTCGGCGGTACCTTCGAGATCGAGCGGGGAGGCGCCGTGTTCGCGCGGCCGGCTCCCGTCGAGGGAACCGTCCGCCTCGTCGACCTCGAGGCGGCGATGGGGATCTTCCCCGCGCTGTACGACCGCGTGAGGGTCGAGACGCCGGGGATGGTGGGTCGCAGCGAGACGTGGTGGCGCTGGATCATGCTCCGCGACACCGATCACATGCGCGGCGCGAACGGCATGAAGTTCCTCGCCGTCTACGAGGCGGACGGGCAGGTGGAAGGGACCGCCGTCTACCGCGTCAAGCCCGATTGGGACGACCGGGGCCCGAACGGCCGGCTCGTCGCGGTGGAGGTGCTGGCGACGACGCCGCGGGCGACCCGCGACCTCTGGACGTGGCTCTTCGAGGTGGACCTGGTCCGGCTGGTTCGCGCCGTCCGCGGCCCCGTCCCGCACCCGCTCCAGCTGCTGCTCGCGGACCCGCGCCGGCTGGGCTTCACGGTCGGCGACGCGATCTGGCTCCGGGTCGTGGACGTCCCGGCCGCGCTGGTGGCGCGCACGTATGGGCGCGCGGGCGCGCTGGTGCTCGAGGTCCGGGACGGCTTCTGCCCGTGGAATGCCGGCCGCTGGCGCCTCGACATCGGCGCCGACGGGCGTGGAAGCGTCGAGCCCGCAACCGCCGCGCCGGACGTCACGCTCGACGCGGCCGATCTCGGCGCGACATATCTCGGCACGTTCCGATTCTCGGAGCTCGCGCGGGTCGGGCGCGTCGTCGAGAACACCGCCGGGGCACTCCTCCGCGCCGACGAGATGTTCGCGGCCGCGCGGGCACCCTGGTGCAGCACGATGTTCTGACCGGGAACGCCGGCGCCGCTCGAGGCTGCCGTTCGTGCGACCTGGTCAGACGCTCGGGGCGATGCGCGCGTCGGTGAGCTCCGTCCGCAGCCGATCGCCCGCCGACGGCGGCGCAGCCAGCCGGTCGAGCCCGAGCAGCGCGGCGCCGACGACGGGCGGGACGCCGAGACGCGCGACCTCTGCCCGGGGAACCCGAGCGCGGATCCGCTCGTGCAACCGCGCATGGAAGTCGTCGTCGTCGGTCCGGAAGACGCCCCCCGACAGGACGACGGGCACGGGGGCGCGGACGAGCCGAAGGCGGCGGATCGTGGCCACGGCCGCGCCCGCCAGCTCGTCGGCCAGGCGGTCCGCAATCCTTCGAGCCTCGGCGTCGCCCGCCCGCGCGATCGCGAACACGACGGGAGCCAGCTCGCCCAGCCGCCGCTCCGCCAGGCGGGCGCCGTAGATCGCGTAGGTCACATCCAGCGGCCGGCGCAGCCCGAAATGTGCCGGCACCGCCGCCTCGAGCGCGGTCCGCGGGCCCCGGCCATCACGCCCGCGCAGGGCCGCCGCCAGCGCGGCCTTCCCCAGGCCGTGCCCGCCACCCCAGTCACCCGAGATCTCGCCGAGGGCTGGGAGGCGAATGGTCCGCCCGTCCGGGTGGACGCCGAGGCAGTTGAACCCCTCGCCGCACACGAGCACCACGCCCCACCCGGCCGCCGACCCGGCCCGCAACGCCCCATCCGTGTCGTTCAGAACCGCGATGTCGGCGGCCAGCCCGCGACGTCCGATGGCACGCGTCAGCCGCCCGATGTCGCGTGGGGTGTCCGCCCCGGCCAGGCAGAACGAGCCCACCTGGGCGAGCGGGGCGACGAGAGCGCGGCGAGCCTCGTTGGCCCCGGCCGAGAGCGGTCGGGCGTCGGCGGGCATCTCGCCTGCGCGAGCCGCTGCCAGGGCCAGGTCGACGAGCCGGTCGAGACCCCGCTCCAGACCTGCCGCCTGGTGCGACGCGGTGGGCCCACGCAGGGCGGCGATGAGCGAGCCGTCGGCCGCGACGAGCGCGAGGTCCGTCTTTCGGTTACCGACGTCGACGGCGAGCACAGCCGCCCGACCGACGGCGGCCCGGGTCCCGGTGAGCTCGGGGCGCATCACGCGAGCGAGACGGCTTCGGCCGGCATCCCGGCCGGCCGCTCGGAGGCCCCGAGCTCGTCGATCGTCACGAACGTCGCTCCCTCGCGCCCGAAGACCCGGATCGTGGATTCGACCGCCCGCAGCGTGGCAGGCGGCCACCCGTGGAGGAGCACAACCGAAGTCGGCCTCGCGGACGCCCCGGCCCGGATCGTTGCCGCGACCTGGGTGGCTGTCCGGCCCGCGTCCCAGTCGTCCGAATCGACATCCCAGCCGACGTGGACGTAGCCGAGCTGCCCGATCGCTTCCAGCACGCGGGGGTCGTCGCTGCCGTCGCCGAACGGGCACCGGAACCACGGGCGCGGATCCACGCCGGTCGCCTCCCGGATCACCGCATCCGCCCGGCTGATGTCCGCGGCGACGCCCTCGTCGGAGAGGAGCGTCAGCCGCGCGTGGTAGAAGGAGTGGCTGCCGACGGCATGACCCTCCGTCGCGATCCGCCGGGCGGTCGCCGGGAAGGCCTCGGCCCAGCGCCCCTGGACGAAGAAGGTGGCACGCACGCCCGCGCGTCCGAGGAGGTCGAGCAGCCGTTCCGTGGCGCCCGGTCGCGATCCGGGCCGATCCGGATGCTCCACGTCGATCGTCAGCGCGATCCGGCGCGTCGCCAAGCCGCCCGCCGGGAGGGCCGCCGCGCCCACCCTATTTCTCGACCCCGGTGATCACGATCCCCCGCACGAACATCCGCTGGAAGAGCAGGAAGAACGCGATCGGGATCAGGATCGTCAGCATCGTGCCAGCCTGGATCATGCCCGGGTTCTGGGCATTGTGCAGCCCGCTCAGGTGGGCGAGCCCGACCGAGAGCGGGACGAGATCCTCGTGCCCGACCAGGTAGATCGTCGGCAGGAGGAAGTCATTCCACGAGTAGACGAAGTGGAAGATGCCGACCGCGATGATGACCGGCCAGGCCTGCGGCAGGATCACCGAGACGAGCGTCCGAAACGGGCCGGCCCCGTCGATCGCCGCCGCCTCGTCCATCTCGCGCGGGATCGTCATGAGGTACTGGCGCAGCAGGAAGACGTCGTACGCGTTGGCGAAGAAGGCCGGCACCAGGAGCGGCAGCCAGGTCCCCACCCAGCCGATCTTGACGAAGATCGTGTACGTCGGGATCAGGGTGACGGCCGACGGCAGGAAGATCGTTGCGATCACGAGCATGAACACGAGGTTCCGACCGGGGAACCGGAACCTCGCGAACGCGTAGGCCACGAGGGTGCACGAGACGAGGACGCCGAGCATGCTGATCAGGGCGATCAGGATCGTGTTGAGCAGGAGGCGCGGGAAGTTGACCTGGTCCCAGACGTCCGTGTAGTTCGAGAGCTGGGGCGCGAATGTCCACACGGGCGTGAGCGACCGCCAGGATCCCACCCACGTGATCGGCGCAGCGGCGAGGTCCTGCGGGTCCACGAACGTGCTGGACGCGCGCCCCTTCGTCAGCAGCGCGAGGTCGCGCTCCCCGCCGTCGAGGGGCACCGCGTACACGGTCAGCGACTTTCCCTGGTAGTCGATCACCTTCGGGTCCGCCGGCCAGACCGGCGAGCTCGCCTGCGACACCTGGTCCGGGGACTTGATCGAGACGAGGGCCGATCGGGCCAGCGGCGACAGGAACGCCGCGAGCAGCACGACCCCGATGAACGTCAGGGTGAACGACCGCCCGGCGTTTGCCGCGGTCCTCCGGCGGAGCCTGGGGCGCCGCGGGAGCCGCGATCCTGACGGAGCCGGCTCCTCGCGGGCGGGCGTGGCGGGCGTCGCAGCCGGTTCGTCGAGGCGCACCACGATCCCCTAGCGCTCCGCCGCGTAGTAGACCCACCGTCGCGAGGCCCTGAACACGACCAGGGAGATGACCAGCGTGACTGCGAAGAGCAGCCAGGCGAGGGTCGCCCCGTAGGACATGTCCTGGTAGGTGAAGAAGGTCTTGTAGATCTGGAGGTTGTAGAAGAGCGTCTGCCCGCCGGGCTCGCCGGTGCCGTTGTTCAGGACGAGCGGCACGAGGAAGTACTGGAGCACGTCCACGATTCCGAGCACGATCACGTAGAGGAAGACCGGCGACATCAGCGGGATCGTCACGTGGCGGAGGCTGCCGAGCCACCCGGCGCCGTCGATGGCCGCCGCGTCGTAGAGCTCGGACGGGATCCCCTTCAGGCCGGCGAGGTTGACGATGATCCCGCCCCCGATCCCCCAGATGCCGATGAAGAGGAGACCGGGGAAGATGAAGCCGGGATCGTTCAGCCAGTTCGGCGGGTTCGTGACACCGACCGCCTCGAGGAGCTGGTCGAGCCACCCGCTGTCGGGGTTCAGCATCGACTGCCAGATCAGGACGCCGGCCACGAACGGGACGACATAGGGCAGGAACCACAGGACCCGGAACAGGTCGGAGCCGCGCAGGCTCCGGCTGTTCAGCATCAGCGCGACCGCGAACGGCACGAGGACGGCGATCGGGAGCTGGAGCGCGGCGAACGTGAGCGTGATGCGAAGCGAATCCCAGGTCTGCGGATCGGAGATCAGCTTCGCGTAGTTGTCGAGGCCGACGAACCGGAGGGGGTCGGTCTGGGTCAGCTTCAGGTTCGTGAACGTGAAGACGAGCGTGGCGATCATCGGGACCGCGATGAACGCGAGGAAGCCGACCACCCACGGCGAGAGGAAGAGCAGGCCCCAGCGAGCTTCGCGCCGGGCCAGCGGGGACATCCGGCGCGGGCGAGGGACCGGGAGGGCGGGCATCGGTGCTCCTGGGTGCCGAGCGGGCCGCCGCCCGTACTTCGGGCGGCGGCGGTCTCAGGGCTGGGTCCCGACTACTTCGACTTGTCCCAGATCGCCTGGAGGTCGTTCTGGAGGGTCGCGATCTCCTGGTCCATGTTGAGCCCGGAGGTCGACGTCCAGCGGGTCAGGTACTTGTTGAACGTGTCGAGCGACTGGTTGTACGCGGGCATGTACGCCTCGAAGTTCGGGTTGTCCGCGTACTGGATCCCGTCGGTCGCGACCTTCCAGTCGACGTGGGCTGGGTATACCGGCTTGCCGGCGTCGGTCTTCTGCTGCTGGAGCTGCGTGAAGTACCCGGCCTGGTCGGTCGATCGCGCGGGGAAGCCCGAGTAGGCGTTCAGCAGCTTGGACGACGCATCGCCGAGCAGGTACTCGAGGACCTGGAACGCCTCGTCGGGGTGCTTCGTGCTCTTGAGGATGCGGAACGTGTCCGCGTTGAACACCGCCGTCGTGGTCCCGTTGAATGACGGGATCGCCGCGATGTCCCAGTCCGGGCCCGCATCCGTGATGCAGCAGATGTTCCAGAGGAAGTTCTCCTGCATCGCGACCTTGCCGGTGTTGAAGGTATAGCCGCCGCCGTTCCATTCCGGGCTCTGGTAGACGGCGTTCGTCTCGATGAAGTGATCCTTCCAGATGCCGTCATAGATCCACTTCCAGCCGGCTGCCCAGGCGGGCGGGATCTGGACGGTCTTGCCGTCGGACCCGACGAGCTGCCCGGCTCCGAAGTAGGCGCCCATGCCCCGCAGGTCGTCGCGCTGCGGCTCGAAGCCGTACTGGACGATCTTCTTCGGGTCGAAGCCGGCCTGGGTGGCGTCCTTGCCGTTCTTGTCGACGGTCAGGATCATCGCGACCTTCCGCACGGTGTCGTAGTTCCAGTCGACCACCGACCCGTCGGGCATCGTGTACTTGTCCCCGTACGCGTGCGGCGGTTCGTTGAGGCCGGCCTCCGCGAACATCGCCTTCTGGTAATAGAGCTCGGAGGGGTAGATCGCGAACGGCAGGCCCGTCTGGCCCTCCGTCGCGTCCATCTTGAAGAAGTCGACCGCGCTCTGGTTGAACTGGCTCAGGTCATACCCGGACTTGGCGATGTAGGGCGCGAGGTCGAGCCACTGGCCGTGGAACGCCTCGGTGCCGCCCACGCCGACCGGCCCGACGATGTCGGGGCCGTTCCCCGACGCGAGCTGCGTCGAGAGCGCGTCGCGCGCGCCGGTGTATGGGGTCAGGTCGAATTCGAGCTTGATGTTGGGATGCGTCGCGTTGAAGTCCGCGACCACCTGCTTCTCCACGGGCTGCTGGGTCTTGTCCTCACCCGTGCCCAGGCAGCAGAACCAGCGGATCGTGACGGGGCCGCCCGGCGGAACCGTCGCCGCGGTGCTGGCGGCCGGGCTCGGCGCGTTCGACGCCGCCGTCGTGGGCGAAGCGGCGACAGGGGCGCTCGCGGCCGCCGACGCGCCCGGTGTGCCGCTCGCCGTGCTGCCGCCACATGCCGACAGCACGATCCCGAGGATCGATATCGCTGCCCCGATCCGAAGTCGCCTCGATCGCATCGCGTTCCTCCTCATCGCGTCCGTGATCCGGCGCCTGCCGGCTGTCGATCGCCCGTTTCGATCGAGACCGGCTCGAGCGACCGCGAGCGGCCCCCGGTGGTCTCGATGTAGTAGCGCGCGCGCTCGCCTGACACGATCGTCCTGCTGAACTCCACCGGGACGTCGGCCGGCGCGAAGGCCGTGCCCTCGAGGCGGAGAGACGCCCGGCGCGGCGTCAGCCCCAGGAGGCGTGCCTCCCGGGCGTCGGGGATGTAGGCGGCGATCGTCTCGGTGGTCCGAACGATCCCGCAGCCGTAGCGGCGCTCCAGCACGTCATAAAGCGACCGGACCGTGTAGTCCTCGTCGAACAGCCCGGGAAACCGGTCCACCCGCAGGTAGGCATGCTCGAGGAGCAGCGGCACGCCGTCCGCCCCACGGACTCGCTCCAGGGAGTGGACCGGGGTCCCGACAGGGATGTCGAGGGCGGCGGCCACGGCCGGAGACGCGGGCTCCTGGGCGGCCGCAACGACGACCGCGTATGGGACTCGGCCGCGCGCCTGCATCTCGTCCGCGAACCCCGCACGGGCCGCGATGTCACGCACGATCGGTGGATCGATGAGGAAGGTCCCACGGCCGGGAGATCGCACGAGGCGACCCTCCCGAGCGAGTTCGTCGAGCGCCCGGCGAATCGTGATCAGGCTGCAGCCGTAGCGGCCGGCCAGGTCTCGCTCGGCAGGCAGCCGGTCGCCGGTCTGCCACTCCCCGGCCGCGAACGCCTCGCGCAGGTCCAGGTAGACCTGGTGATGGAGCGGCACCGGCCCGGATTCGAGGTGAAAGCGTGCCATCCTGTCCCCACGGCGAGCGGGCGTGACGACCAGCCGCTCATAATGTTATAAGCACATTGCACGGCGCGACGGGGCGCTGTCAAGGGCGGAGCAGCGAATGCCACCGATCTGGCGGGCGGCCAGCACCTATATCGTCTACTTCGCGGCCGTCGGGGCGTCGTTCCCATACCTGCCGGTCCACTACCGCGCCCTGGGCCTGGACCTCGGCACGATCGGCCTGCTCGCGGCCCTCTCCGCGGCCACGCAGCTGGTCGCGGCGCCGGCCTGGGGCGCGATCGCGGACGCGTTCGGCCGGTCGCGCCTGACCCTGCCGGCCGCCGCGCTCGTCGCCGCCGCCGGCGGTCTCGCCCTCGCGCTTGCCCGGGACCCGGTCGCCGTCACGGCCGCGGTCGTCGGCCTCTCCATCGGGCTGGCAGGGATCAGCCCGGTCCTGGATGCCCGCACGATCGAGCTGCTCGGGACGGACCGGGCGCGCTACGGACGTGTGCGCGCCTGGGGCTCGGTCGCGTTCGTGGTCTCGGCCGCGGCGTGCGGACCCCTCCTGGATTGGGGTGGCACGCGGGCGCTCTTCCTCGTCTACGTCCCGGGCCTCGCCCTTACCGCATTGATCGCGTTCAGCGTCCCCCGGCGCGCGGCGACGCGGCACGCCAGCCTGCGCGTCGGCGCAGCGCAGCTGCTCCGGCAGCCCCGGATGGGGCGCTTCCTCATCGGGACCCTGATGGTATGGGCGGCCCTGAACGCGGTGAACGGCTTCTATTCGATCCAGGTGGTCGCGCTCGGCGGCGGAGCGTCGCTCGTGGGGCTGGCCTGGGTGGTGGGGGCCCTGGTCGAGATCCCGATCATGTGGACGTTTCCGCGCCTTTCCGCGCGCTTCGGGGCCGAGCGACTCCTCGTGACGGGCGGCGCCCTGTTCGCCATCCGCGGCCTGCTTGCGGCCCTGGCCCCTAGCGGCATCGTGCTGGTCGCGATCGCGCCCCTGGAGGGCGCGGCGTTTGGTCTTTTCTTCGTCGGCGGGGTCGGCTACGTCGCCGCCCGGGCGCCGTCCGGCCTCGCCGGCACGGCCCAGGGGCTCTTCTCCGCCACGACCGGCTTGGCCACGATCATCGGTACGGGCGCTGCCGGCATGATCGCGTCCTGGCTCTCGATCCCCGGCCTCTTCGCCGTTGCCGCCGCCGTGAGCGCGGTCGCGGCGATCGTCGTCGCCGGC